>JAPLJH010000096.1 GCA_026388695.1 Deltaproteobacteria bacterium
GGATTTTAACCGATTCAGCGCCTTTATTTACGAAACCTGCGGCATCAAGCTGCCTCCCATCAAGAAGACCATGCTTTCCGCCCGGTTGCAGAAGCGGCTGCGGCAACTGCATCTGGATTCTTTTTCCGCTTATCTTGATTACGTGTTGAGTCCCGATGGTCAGGCTACCGAGCTGAACCACATGATCGACGTGGTCAGCACCAACAAGACCGATTTTTTCCGGGAGGCAAAGCATTTTGATGTAATGAACAACTTTGTGCTCCCCGACTATA
Source organism: Deltaproteobacteria bacterium (assembly GCA_026388695.1). Classification (GTDB taxonomy): domain Bacteria; phylum Desulfobacterota; class Desulfobulbia; order Desulfobulbales; family Desulfurivibrionaceae; genus Thiovibrio. The sequence goes on from JAPLJH010000096.1 coordinate 273, forward strand.
TGCAGCGGATGACCCATTCGTCCCACAAAACGCTTCGGGTCTGGAGTGCGGGCTGCTCCAGCGGCGAAGAACCCTATACCCTGGCCATGGTGCTCGATGATTTTTTTTCCCGGTATCCGGGGCTGGACTATACCATTCTCGCCACAGATATCTGCACTGAGGTGCTTGCCAAGGCGGAAGAGGCGGTCTACACCGATGAGGTGGTGGCCCCGGTTCCCCCGGCGTTGCGCAATAAATATCTGATGAAGGGAAAGGGCACGCACCAGGGATTTCACCGGGTTGTCCCGGAGCTTCGGCGGAAGGTGACATTTAAGCGGCTGAACTTCATGGATCGGGATTTCTGCATTGAACAGAAGATGGATCTTATCTTCTGCCGTAACGTCATTATTTATTTTGACCGGAAAACCCAGTGCACGCTGTTTGAAAAGTTTTACCGCCAGTTTTCTCCCAATGGCTATCTGTTCACCGGACATTCGGAAACCCTGGAAGCCATAGGCGACCGGATGGAGAGGGTTGCAGCGGCGGTGTATCGATGCCGCAAATGAAGGACATCCTGGACACAGACCTCCCGGTGGTGAATCTGCATCCCGGCGAGCTGTTTGTCGCCCAGGAGCCGACCCTGATCGCCACCCTCCTTGGCTCCTGTGTTTCGGTGTGTCTGTTTTGCCCCAAACAGAAAACCGGGGCCATGTGCCATGGCGTGATGCCGATCCGCCCGGATTTGAGCGTGGAAGACAGCTTCCGCTTTGTGGAAACTTCGGTGCGCTACATGATCGATGTCCTGACCAATGGTAACCGGTCCTGTCCCAATGCCGCGCTGGAGGCAAAGATCTTTGGCGGGGCGGATGTTTTGGATGTTCATTTTGGTCCGGCAACCGATGCCCGGAGCATTGGCTCGATGAATATCAAGGCGGCGCGGGAGGTTCTGGAGCGGTACAATGTTGCCGTGGCTGTGGAAAAAGTGGGTGGTGTGCATGGCTGCAAGCTGTTTTTCTATTCTCATACCGGCGAAGTCTTGTTGCGGCGTATTCCCCGTTCCTCTGTCCCCAAGGTGAAAATGAATGCCTCATAATAAAATCAGGGTGCTGATCGTCGATGACTCCGCCGTGGTGCGGCAGGCCTTGACCGATACCCTAGAGTCGGACCCGCACATCGAGGTGATGGGCGCGGCCAGGGACCCTTACGTGGCTGCTGATTTAATCGCCAAGGAGGTGCCGGACGTCATTATTCTTGATGTGGAAATGCCGCGCATGGACGGAATCACCTTTCTCCACAAGATCATGAGCCAGCATCCCATTCCGGTAGTCATGTGCTCGACCCTCACGGAAAAAGGGGCGGAAACTACACTTAAGGCCTTGGAGTATGGGGCCATCGACATCATCCAGAAACCCAAGCTTGGGACGAAACAGTTCATCGAGGAATCGAGAATCAGGATCTGCGATTCGGTCAAGGCTGCGGCTAGGGTTATGGTCAAGCGCATTGCCGCCAAGTCTCATCCTGTGGAGAAAAAACTCACCGCCGATGTCATGCTGGCCCCGGCCTCGTCCACCGCCATGGTGCAGACCACCGAACATGTGGTGGCGGTGGGTGCCTCCACCGGAGGCACCGAAGCTCTGCGGATATTTCTTGAGGCCCTGCCTGGGGATTGTTCCGGGATCGTTATTGTCCAGCACATGCCCGAGGGTTTCACCCGCGCCTTTGCCGAGCGGTTGAATGGTCTGTGCCGTGTTCGGGTCAAGGAAGCGCAGGATGGCGACACCGTGCTGCGCGGTCAGGCCCTTATCGCTCCCGGCAACCGGCACATGATGCTGAAACGCAGCGGTGCCCGATATTTCGTGGAGATCAAGGACGGCCCTCTGGTCTGCCGGCACCGGCCTTCGGTGGATGTGTTGTTTCGTTCCACCGCCCGTTATGCCGGGAAAAACGCCATCGGCATCATCATGACCGGCATGGGCGATGACGGGGCGCGGGGGATGTCCGAAATGCGGCAGGCCGGAGCCTACACCATTGCCCAAGACGAGGCGTCCTGTGTGGTTTTCGGCATGCCCAAGGAGGCCATCGCCCTTGGCGGGGTGGAGAAGATTCTTCCCCTTGAGAGGATTGCCCCCGCGATTGTAGGGAAGTAAGCCGGTGGAGCAACAGGGCCTTGCAAGCCGAATGAAAGGGGTACAAGAACAGCAGGGAAACGGCAGTGGATATTCCTTTGTGTTCCCTAAAAAAAAGATTCTAAAATGGGAACCTGTGTAATACTATATAGCATTGGATAGACATTGGCTTGTACCTGGTAAGATATGGTCAAGCGACAAGGATAACATGGGAGAAGGAGAAACATGGATCTCTTAAAGGATTTTGCTCAAAAAGACATGATCGAACAGATCATTTGCCTGGATGAGATCAAGGAGTCCAAATTGGTGGAAGCCATCCCGGCCCTGTGGAATCTGTATGCCAATCCGCTTGGCGATCAGGCGGTTGATGAAATGGTGTATCACACCCTTTTTGATTTGCTTGCCGGGCGTGAGCAGGAGATTATCACTGGTCTGGGCCATGCATCAGAGGCGGTTCGTCTCATGTGTGTTCGCCGGGCAGCCGACGGCGGCTCTGCCGCGCTTCAGGACGCGCTGGTCAAGCTGCTTGCTTCCGGGGCCGGCAATGAATTTGTCTCCGAGGTTATTCGGGCTCTGGGCAGCTATAAGGATGCGGGCCTCACCGATATTCTGCTGCCCTATCTCAAACATGAAGATTATGCCGTTGTTGCCTGGGCCATGCGTGGTCTTGCCGGAATCCATGATCTCAAGTTCCGCGATGCCTTGATGGCTATGGTCTCTGAGAGTCGGGAGGTGCACCATGTTGATGCCGGCTGCGATTTGCGTATCGCCCTGGCCTTGGAAAACATTGCCAATTTCCCCGATGATGCAACAATGGCTTTTCTCATCGGCTTTATCCATCATGCCAATCCCTCGTTTCGGCGGGTTGTTATCTCTACCCTTGCCGACATGGGGGAGGAGATTCTGCCCGCTCTGGAAAGATGTCTTGATGCTGGCGACAAGGACGAAAAAATCATGGCGGCCAACGTCATTGGCATGACCGGGAAAAAACGGGGCGCTGATATTCTGGTCGCCCACCTGGAAAAGGTCGAGGATGCTAACCTGAAATTTGCCATCTATGAGGGGCTGGGGCGAATCACCTCCATGCGCAGCGTGATCGGCCTGACCGATGGCTTGGTGGAAGTGGATGATCTTGTGCTCATCGCTGTGGCGACGGCCCTTGATCATCAGTGCAACCCCGGGGTGGTCAAGGTGCTGAACGAGATCATTGCCAAGGGCGACGCTCAGAGCGGGCGGGTACTCTCGGCCATCATCACCTCCCACGCCCGGCAGGTTTTTGCTGCCCTGTATAAAGATGGCGGGCAACGGGCCGCATTGCTTGCCGCCGTGCAGAAATCCGGAGATCATGACGCCATTGGCGCTTTTCGGGCGGAACTTGCCAAAATCGGTGGGGAGCAAGCGGCCAAGGATATTCAGCAGTTGAGCCTCGGCGAGGTTGGGGCCAAGGAAAAGCGTATTCTTGCTGCGGATGACTCCAGGGCCATGCTCTTCTTCTACAAGGGCGTTGCCGCAGACCTCGGCATGGAGTTGGTCACGGTGGAAGATGGGAAAAAGGCCTTTGATTACCTACAGATGGACAGTGAGTTTGACCTGATCATCACAGATATGAACATGCCCAACATGGACGGCATCGAGTTGACCCGCGAGATCAGGAAAAATCCGGAATGGGCCAAGGTGCCCGTGCTGATGGCGACCACCGAATCGGAGAAGACTCAGTCGGAACTGGCCCGGCAGGCTGGGGTGACGGATTTTATCACCAAACCGTTTTCCAAGGACGATTTCAAAGCAAAGATCGGTCAGATGTTTGCCTGATACCTGTGCCATGACCGCAAGGCAAAAAAGAGTCTGCCTGCGGGCAGGCTCTTTTTGTTTGACCCAAAGGGTTTTCTTCCGTACTATTCCGCAGGGCATGCGCCCTGCCAACCCGGCTACCGCGTTGAGCCTTTTTGCCTGATCCTCTATGGGGAGTAACATGACCAAATCGTTTGGAATTACCGTAAGTCGTCACATCATGGACAGCCAGCGCCTGCATCCCGAGGCCACTGGCGATCTGTCCGGCCTGCTCAGTGAATTGATTGTCGCTGCCAAAACAATCAACGCCGAAGTGAATATGGCTGGACTGGCCGATGTTCTGGGGATGGCCGGAAAAATGAACATCCAAGGCGAACATGTGCAGAAGCTTGATGAGTTGGCCAACAACACCATCAAGCGTCGCATGGCCCGCTGTGGTTATATCTGTGTGATGACCTCGGAGGAGGAGGCGGATATCATTCCGGTGGCAGAGGGGAGCGCGGGCAAATACACCCTGGCCTTTGATCCGCTGGACGGCTCATCCAATATCGATGTCAATGTGAACATAGGTACCATTTTTTCCGTCCATCGACGCAGGTCCGCCAACGAGCTTACCCCCCAGGGCGATGAAGCCGATCTGCTGCAAAAGGGGCGGGAGCAGGTGGCTGCCGGGTATATCATCTACGGCTCCAGCACCATGATGGTCTTCACCACCGGCGAAGGGGTGCATGGTTTTACCCTTGATCCCAGCGTGGGCGAGTTCTACCTGTCGCATCCTGATATCAGGATTCCCGAGCGGAGCAAATACTACAGCGTTAATGAAGGCAATTACAACTTCTGGCACAGCGAGGTGCGGAGGTTTGTGGATTATCTGAAGGAAAACGACAAGGAAACCGGGCGGCCCTACAGTGCCCGATACATCGGCTCACTGGTAGCGGATTTTCACCGCAATCTCATTGCCGGCGGGATTTTTCTCTACCCGTGCGATAACCGGAATCCGGCCAAGCCCCATGGCAAGCTGCGCCTGCTGTACGAGGCCGCGCCCCTGGCTTTTTTGGTGGAACAGGCTGGTGGCCGGGCCATTACCGATGAAGGCGTGAATATCATGGATATCCAACCAAAATCGCTGCACCAGCGGGTGTCGCTGGTTATCGGCTGCCGCCATGAGGTGGATATGTTTGAGGAGTTTATGACCGGCGAAAAGTAAAAGGTTCAAGGTTTTAAAAAAGGCTGGCGCGGGAATGAATTCCCACGCCAGCCTTTTTTGGTTTATCCTTTCGCCTTTTCTTTTTCCCAGGTGTCCCGCAAGGTGACAGTCCGGTTGAACACGGGCTTGCCATCCTGGGAATCCAAGATGTCCACGCAGAAATATCCCTGGCGTTCGAATTGGTAATGGCTACCGGGCTGGGCATTGGCCAGGCTTGGCTCCACCAGGCAATTGTTGAGTACCAGCAGGGATTCCGGATTGACAAAGGTCTTGAAGTCCGCTTCGCCCGCATCCGGGTTTTCTTCGGTAAAGAGTCGGTCGTAGAGGCGCACCTCCGCAGGCACCCCGTGGGCGGCGGACACCCAGTGGATGGTGCCCTTGACCTTGCGACCATCCGGGGCTGAGCCACCCAGGGTGGCCGGATCATAGGTGCAATGCAGCTCAATGATCTCACCGCTGATTTCGTCCTTGATCACTTTTTCGCATTTGATGAAGTAGGCGTAACGTAACCGCACCTCCCGCCCTGGGGCCAGACGGAAGAACTTCTTTGCTGGCTCCTCCATGAAGTCTTCCCGTTCGATATAGACCTCTCGACCAAATGGGACAGCCCGTTCGCCCAGCTCCGGCTTTTGCGGGTGGTTCTGGGCGGTAAGGTTTTCTGTGCGGTCTTCGGGATAGTTGGTGATCACCACCTTGAGCGGCGCGAGTACGCCCATGACCCGGACGGCGGTCTCGTTGAGATCGTCACGCACGCAGTGTTCCAGTAGGGCCACATCCACCATGCTGTCTTTCTTGGCCACTCCGATCTTGTCGCAGAAGCTGCGCAGCGCGGCCGGGGTATAGCCGCGACGGCGGATGCCGGACAGGGTTGGCATCCTGGGGTCGTCCCAGCCGGAAACATGGCCATCGTTGACCAGTTGCAGGAGTTTGCGCTTGCTGACCACGGTGTAGCTGAGGTTTAAGCGGGCGAATTCGATCTGTCGCGGGTGGCAGGGGGTTGGTAGGTTGTCCAGGGTCCAGTCGTAGAGCGGCCGGTGGTCGGCGAACTCCAGGGTGCAGAGCGAGTGGGTGATCCCTTCCAGCGCATCGGAAATGGGGTGGGTGTAGTCGTACATCGGATAGATGCACCAGGTGTCGCCGGTGCGGTGGTGGCTGGCGTGCAGGATACGGTAGAGCACCGGGTCGCGCATGTTCATGTTGCCGGAGGCCATGTCGATTTTTGCCCGTAAAACCCTGGTGCCGTCCGGAAATTCCCCGGCCTGCATGCGTCGGAACAGATCGAGGTTTTCCGCAACCGGCCGATCTCGGTAGGGGCTGTTCTTGCCAGGTTCGGTGAGAGTGCCGCGGTAAGCGCGGGTGTCCTCGGCGGAAAGATCGCAGACATAGGCTTTGCCGGTGGTGATCAGATGCTCGGCGTATTGGTAGATCTGTTCAAAATAATCCGAGGCAAAGTAGAGATGCTCGCCCCAATCAAAGCCGAGCCAGCGGACATTGTCCTTGATGGACTCGACATACTCCTGCTCTTCCTTGGTGGGATTGGTGTCGTCGAAGCGAAGATGGCAGCGGGCTTTGGTGTTTTCCTTGGCGATGCCGAAATTGAGACAGATGGATTTGGCGTGGCCGATATGGAGATAGCCGTTGGGCTCGGGCGGGAAGCGGGTGACGATCTGCTCATGCTTGCCAATGGCCAGATCGTCGGCGATGATGGTGCGGATGAAGTCCTGTGACTGAGTCTCGTCGCTGGTCATATGCTTATTTCCCGTAAGTTTGGTTGGTTTTTATTCGAAGTACTGCGTCGCGCCCTTGAGGCGGGTCACAACCCGCTGCTTGCCGATCTGGGCAAAGACCTCGAACATGCTCGGCCCCTTGACCTGGCCGGTGATTACCGCCCGGGCTCCGTTGACCAGAATCCCCACCTTTACCCCGAGCTCCTCGGCAAACTCTCTACAGACCCGTTCCGTCTCATCGTGGCTGAGTTCCGGCAGGGCTTCGAAGCGTTCGGCCAGCATGGGCAGCCATTCCTTGAGGCCCGGGTGTTTCAGTACATTCTTGGCCAGGGCGGTCTCATCCATGGCAAAATCATCGGCAAACCAGGCCCGGCCCAGGGAGGCAAAATCCTTCAGGGTGTGGAAGCGTTCCCTTGCCATATCCAGGGTTTTCAGGAACCACTGCTTTTTTTCGCCATCGTAGGCAGCATCCCACAGCCCTTCTTTTTGGAATTCCACCTTGACCAGGGCGCCGACTTCCTCGATGGGCAGGGTGCGCAGGTAATGGGCATTGATGTTGATCGCCTTGGGATCGGTGAAAAATTTTGGGTCGTCCTTGCGGTAGTTGAAGATGGAATTGGACCGAGTGATGCCCTCAAAGCTGAAGGCCTCGATGAGTTCCTCCCGCGAGAAGATTTCGCGGTCATCGGAGGTGGACCAGCCCAACAGGACGAGAAAGTTTGCCAGGGCCCAGGGGAGAAAGCCCTGTTCCCGGTAAAATTGAACCGAGACGATCTCGCCGTGGCTGCGCTTGGAGATCTTTGCCTTGTTCAGGTCAAGGGTCAGCGGCATGTGGGCAAAGATCGGCAGCGGTGCACCGAGGGCCCGATAGAGCAGGATCTGGCGCGGGGTGTTGCTTAGGCCGTCCTGGCCCCGGATAACATGGCTGATGCGGTCGCGGATATCGTCCACCACGTTGCAGAGCAGATACAGCGGCATGCCGTTGGAGCGGACGATGACGAAATCCTCGATATCCTCGTAGGCGCGTTCAACCCGGCCATAGACCTGATCGTCAAACCCAACCTTGCCCGGTTCCTGCGGCACCTTGAAGCGGATAACGTATGGAAGTCCCTGGGCCTCTTTTTCTTGAACCTGTTCGGGGCTGAGTTTGCGGCAAACGCCGTCGTAGCGGTAATCGCCTTTGGCGGCTGCGGCGGCTTCCCGTTTGGCTTCGAGTTCTTCCTTGCTGCAAAAACACTTGTAGGCATTGCCGTCGGTCAGCAGCCTTTTGGCTGCGGCCATATGTTCTGCGGCATATTCGGACTGAAAATATGGGCCTTCATCCCAAGTCACCCCAAGCCACTCCAAGCCGTCGAGAATGCCTTGGATGGATTCCTGGGTGGAGCGTTCCGCGTCCGTATCCTCGATGCGCAGGACCAGCTTGCCTCCGTGTTTGCGGGCAAAGAGCCAGTTGTAGATGGCGGTCCTGGCCCCGCCGATATGAAGATAGCCGGTGGGGCTGGGTGGGAAGCGTACGCGGACCTCGGTCATGGTGTTCTCCTTGCAAAAAAATGAGCAACGCAGAGCCAAGCTGAGCATTGCAGACGGATCGAGTTCAAGCTGTGTTTTATATATCGTTTTACCGGGTTATTCAAGAGGATGCTTGGGAAAAAGCAAGGGAAGGCAGGGCTGGGATTGGGGCGAGACTTTTCGCTCCCCCAAGGGATTGCTTTATTTTTAATGAAAATTATAGTATAGTTATATCGTAACTATTCGCTGGCAGTCTGTCAGTGTGGTTACGCGGAAGCGGATGCGTATGCACAAGGGAGGTGGAACAATGCCTTTAGATCCTAGCGCCACATCAGTACAAACCAATGTCAGGTCAGAGCGGCCTGTTTCTCCGTATGCCGGGTCAGAAGGAGAAAAGAAGGCGAAAAACAATAGGTCGGAGTCTGGTCAAACCAGTCAGGCATCCCCTGATGTCGTGACCAAGATCTCCGCTGCCGCTTTGGAGGCATCCAGGGCTCTCGCCCAGGCGGGACAAACCGCAGACCAGAATGCCCCGGAAGAAGCAGTGCGAGCGGCGGAAAGGCGGGAGCCGCCACCAAGGGAGCGGCAGGAGCAAAGCACACGGACGCAACAGCGATCACGCGGGGTGAATGTGGTTGTTTGATCTGTAACAGACTAGCAAGATTGCAAGCGGGGGGGCGATTCAAAAGGAATCGCCCCCTTTTTCTTTGTTTAGAAGCCAAGCTCTCTCAGAAAGCGTGGGTCGTTGGTCCAATCTTTTTGGACCTTCACCCACAGCTTGAGCAGCACATGCTGGTCAAGGAGAATCTCAATGTCTTTCCGGGCGGCCTGGCCGAGCTGTTTGAGTTTGCTGCCGTTCTTGCCGATGATGATGCCTTTTTGCGAATCCTTTTCCACATAGATGGTGGCGTGGATCGTGATCAGCTGTTTGGCTGCGTTTTCCTTGAAACTCTCAATCGTCACTGCGGTTGAATACGGGATCTCCTGGCCGGTCTGTAAAAAGATCTTCTCCCGGATGATCTCCGCGACAATGAACCGTTCGCTGGCATCGGTGGGGATATCCTCGGGGTAAAGCCGCGGCCCGATGGGCAGCAGGGGACAGAGTTCCTGGATAACCAGCTCGGTGCCGTCGCTGGCTTTGGCCGACAGGGGCAAAATCGCCTGGAACGGGTAGAGCCCCTGGTAAGTGGCGATGATGGGCAGCAGCTTTTCCTTGTCGATGAGATCCATCTTGTTCAGCAACAGCAGCACCGGTTTGTCGACGCCGTCCAGGCAGCGGGTCAGGGTGGTGCCCGTGCTCGGCAGGGGCATGGTGACATCAACCATGAAAACAATGGCGTCCACATCGGCCAGGCTGCCCAAGGCAATCTTTACCATTTCCAGATTCAAGGGGCTTCTTGCCTTGTGGATGCCGGGGGTATCCAGCATGACAATCTGGTAGTCCGGGCCGTTGACGATGCCCAAGATCCGGTTGCGGGTGGTCTGGGGCTTGGGTGAAACAATGGAGATCTTTTGGCCGAGCAGGCTGTTGAGCAGCGTGGATTTGCCCACGTTGGGAGGCCCGATGAGGGCGACAACGCCTGATTTTACCTGTTCCGGGGAGCTGTTCATGGGTGCCATTGCGCTCGTGAGTGTTGATATGAAAAAATAACCTGTTACATACCAGGATTCCTGATTTTTCGCATCCCCTCTCTTTTTATCCGTCACGGAAAAAGATGACAACCACCCGAATAGCTGGTACACATTGGCCAGTTTTCGTAACCGTCCAGCAGCACCACATCTGCTTTGTCATCGGCCTGCTCGTGTGCAATAGCACACTTCGTAGACCTCTTCCGCGCATCTGCGGCACTGCTGAACGGTTACGTTTTTCTTCGACATCAGCCAATCGCGTCGCCCGGATTTCCCCTGCCAATTGTTATCGGACTGAATTTCCGGCGCGCCTTCTTTCATCACAAAGGAACAGCACATGGCTTTGCAGGGTGCAATCATAGAATACATGGAGCAGAGCAGATTTATCTGCGCCATGGTTCTTGATGAGGACAGTAAGCGGTTGCGCCTTATCAACCAGAACGGCAGGGAGGTGAATCTTCCGCTCTCCCGCCTGAGGAGGAAGGGGTAAGTTTCAGCCCGGATTTTCTTGCCGAGCTCGCCTTTGGGGAAGACGCCACGGATAATCATGTTGCCGCCTTTCTCCGCTCCATCTTTGTGGATCGCCTCTATTTCAAATACAAGGAAGGCATGGTGCTGGCCCACAGCCCGGAAGCGGTTGTCGGGTTGCGCCTGAAGCAGGAACGAGAAAAGGAGCAGGAGGCCCTGATGAGCACCGGGGCCATGATGCTCAAGCGTCTCTGGGATGGGGACACCGCTGCGGTATGGCCGGAGCGCGACCGTTGCCTCGGCCTGCTGGGCGATTACTATGTTTTTGGCAGCGAGGCCGAAGAGCATGAGTTGGCCCGGGAGCTTCTGAAAAAGGCGGGTCTCACGGCACCGCACGATGTCTATCATCTCCTGATCAAGGCCGGGGTTTGGCAGGCCCATGAGAATGTGGCCTTGTTGCGGTATCAAATCCCGGTGGCTTTTTCCGAGGAACTTAGTGCCGCGGCAGCCCAGGCATCCGAGCCCGTGGCCGAAGAGTTTGTCGGCAGGAATCGGCGGGATTTTCGGGAGCTGCCCCTGCTCACCATCGATGGCGAATCAACCCGCGATTATGACGATGCCCTGCATGTGGAACAGAGGGGCGATGACTTTCTGGTGGGCATCCATATCTCCGACGTGGCCCATTACGTTGCCCCTGGGACACCGATTTATGCAGAGGCCGCCCGGCGGATGACCTCTCTCTATTTTCCCGAGACCCAGATCCCCATGTTGCCGAGAGTGCTCTCCGAGGGGGTGTGCAGCCTTGTTGCCGGGAAGGCCAGGGCGGCCCTGAGTGCCATGGTGTTGCTCAGTTCTAAGGGCGAGGTGCTGGAGTTCGATCTTGTTCCGAGCCTGGTTGAGGTGAAGCGGCAGTTGAACTACCCGGAGGCGGAAAGGCTGGTGGCAAGCGGCGATTGGGAGTTGCAGGCTCTGGCCCGGCTCAGCGAGCAACTCAAGCAACGGCGCATTGAAAAAGGGGCGCTGCTGTTGCCGGTGCCGGATGTGAATATCAGCATCGATTCGGAAGGGGGAGTGGCGGTTGCCCTGTCTCCGGTGGATACCATCTCCCGTAGTCTGGTGGCGGAGTTCATGGTGCTGGCCAATACCCTGTCCGCCCAATTTGTGGCGGACCGTCAGGCCCCAGGCCTGTTTCGGGCCCAGGATGAGCCTCATCAGCGGCTGATCGCGGGCGGCGAGAAGGATTTGTTTTCGGTTTTTCGTCAGCGCAAGCAGCTCAAGCCCGGGGAGCTTTTGCTCTATCCCAAGCCCCACAGCGGGGTCGGGGCCATGCAGTACACAACCGTTACTTCTCCCATCCGTCGGTTTCTCGATCTGGTCATGCAGCATCAGATCAAACAGTTGCTTTCTGGCCGGGGGGCGATGTTCTCCGCCGATGAACTCGCGGGGGTTGCCGGGGATATCAACACGGTGCTGGCCAGGGTCAATCAGGTGCGCCGGACACGGCATCGGTACTGGCTGCTCAGGTATCTGGAGCAAAAGGTCGGGGGTAGGGTCGAGGCGTTGCTGGTCAATAAGGGACCCAAGCGGGTCAATCTCACCTTGCTTGATTGCCTTCTGGATGCCGATATGCCGCCGAATCAGGCCATGGCCGCAAAACCGGGGGATATTGTTTCGCTCCGGGTGGCCAAGGTTGACGCCCTGGATAATGTGCTGCGGCTGGAATGGTAAAGGGGGAAGGGAAAGGCGGGAGAAGAGTGCCGCCTTTCAGTCGTATATGATACAGTTCCAGCGGGAGAGGAGCTCTTCTGTTTCCGCGTCCAGTTGCTCGGCTATCTCGTGGATCTGGTATTCATGGCCGCATTTGCCGCACCGCATCCGCACCCGACGACAGGACCGGGCGATTTCCAGCCTGCCCTTGCATTTCTTGCACTGCATTGTGTTGATCCTTTTGTACTCTACTGCAACAAGGTCTGCCGAGTAAAGATGGCTTCCAGCCGGTAGCCTTTCTCCGCCAGTGCCTCTGCGCCGCCTTCCAACCGATCAACCACCGTCACCACCAGCCCTACCTTGAACCCCGCCGCCTCAACCCGTTCGATCACGGTGAGCAGGGTGCCGCCCGTGGTGACCACGTCTTCCAGCAGGGCAACGGTGCAGCCTGCGGGCATGTTGCTCAAGCCCTCGATGTACTGTCCCGTGCCGTGTCCCTTGGATTCCTTCCTTACGATGAAGGCTGGAATGGGGTCCTGCTCCAGATGACTTACCACCGAAACCGCAGTGACCAGAGGATCGGCGCCCAGGGTCATGCCGCCAACCGCGTCGATCTTTTCCGGATTGTTCTGGATGATCTCAAAGATCAGCTTGCCGCAGAGGTATGCGCCTTCCGCAGACAGGGTGGTCTGTTTGCCGTCGATGTAGAAATCTGATTCCCGACCCGAGGAGAGCTTGAATTTTCCATGACGGTATGACTTGGCCAGCAGCAGTTGTTTGAGTTGTTCCCTGTTGTTCACGGAGTATCCTCTTGTTTGTGTGGTTCGCGGCTTATTTCATCTTGGCGAAATAGGTGGTCAGGTTTGCCTTGGTACTGATTTTTGGCACCAGTAGCCCGTCTTTTGAGGTCATGGCGATCATTACCCCGGGGCCGTGCCCGGCCAGAACGCAGCTGGCGTGGGCAACGATGCCGATGACCACGCCGCCGGTCTTGTATATTCTGCCATAGGTGGCATCTGCGTCCAGGATGGCGACAAAATCGCCCAAGCGAAGGTCGGCAAGGCCGTATTCCTGAACAATGGCTTCGTCGAAAAGCTGGATGTCGTAGTCGCCGCTGTGGCTGTGGGAGGCGCCGATGCCAGAGCCCATGATCTTGGCGGGCACGGTGTGGGTCACCGGAACCTCCAGTCTGCCATCTTTAAGTTTTTTCAGGGGAATCGCAGCAAGCAGGGTCGGGTCCAGGTTCATCACTTTGATCCCTGGAAAATCCGGAAGGTTCAGGCCGCAGCCACAGGCCTTGATCTGGATCTTGTCGCCGATGGTGAGGCGCTCCAACACCTTCGGGGTAAAATCCACCAGCACATGTTCGATGCCGCCATGCTTTCCCGTTACCCGGCCGGTCTCGCCCTTGGCATCGCCGGAGACCACTCTGGCGAGGTTGCCCACGCAGGAAAACTGGTTCAAGGCCCGGTTGGGGCCGGGTTGCCCCTGGATCTGGGTGAAGTTGCTGATGGAAACAGCGGGCTCCACGTGGTCGCCGAATTTTTCTCCGGCCAGATCCCCGATGCGCAGGTTGTAGGTGATGCCGCCCACGCCGGGGTACACGTCGGAATGCCCGTCCGGATTGATCCGGTAGGGGTTGATCCCGCCCTGGGGTGAGGTGATTTCCCCGATTACCGACTGGCAGACCAGCTGTTCCGTGTTGGTTTTGATCATTGTGCGTCCTTTGCCGCTAGACGTTGAAGCGAAAATTCATGCAGTCGCCGTCCTGAACCACATATTCCTTGCCTTCCAGTCGCAGCAATCCCTTTTCCTTGACCTTGGCCTCGCCCCCGCAGGCCACGAAATCGGCATAGGAGATGACCTCGGCCCGGATAAATCCGCGCTCGAAATCGGTATGGATAACCGCAGCTGCCTGCGGCGCCTTGGTGCCGCGCTTGATGGTCCAGGCCCGGGTTTCTTTTTCGCCCACGGTGAAATAGTTGATCAGCCCCAGCAACTCGTAGCCAGCCGTGATCAGGCGGTTCAGGCCCGGCTCCTTAAGGCCGAGATCGGCCAGGAAATCCTGACGCTCGTCCACGCTCAAGGCGCTCAATTCCTCTTCAATCGCACCGGAGATCATGACCACGGAGGCGTTTTCTGCCGCCGCTGCCTTGCGGAGTTCATCGACCCACTGGTTGCCGGTATTGATTTCCGCCTCGCTGACATTGGCCACATAGAGCACGGGTTTGGCCGTGAGCAGGCAGAGCTCCTTCATCAGTTTTTCGCCGGTATCGTCGAGTTGGGCGGATCGAGCCGGTTTACCGTTATTGAGCAGGGCGTACAGCCCTTCCAACACAACCAGCTGCGCCTTGAAGGCTGCGTCCCCGGATTTCGCCTGGGATGCGGTTTTGCTCATGCGTCGGGTCACCGTATCCAGATCGCAGAGGATCAGTTCGGTGTTGATCACCTCCCGGTCACGCAGGGGGTCGATGCTGCCGTCCACATGGACGATGTTTTCGTCTTCAAAGCAGCGGATCACATGGGCGATGGCGTCCACCTGGCGGATATGGCCGAGGAACTGGTTGCCCAGGCCTTCGCCTTTGCTTGCCCCGCTTACCAGCCCGGCAATATCGACGAATTCCATCTGGGCGTTGACCTTGACCTTGGTCTTGGCCATCTCGGCAAGGATGTCGAGCCGGGTATCTGGAACCGGCACCATGCCCACGTTGGGTTCGATGGTGCAGAACGGATAATTGGCCGACTCGATGCCTGCCGAGGTAAGTGCGTTGAATATTGTAGATTTGCCGACATTGGGCAGGCCGACGATGCCACAGCGAAAGCCCATGGGGAAAAGTCCTTGTTGTACGATTCAATAATAAAGTAGTCAGGAAATGACCGGAAATTGTGAGCAGTATATAATGATTTCTTTGCAATGCGGCAAGGGTTGTTTACAATCCAGAAACTAAATTCCCCCTTAATCAGGCGCAAATACCATGACTGCTCCCGAAAAAATCATCCGGATCGATTCCCTTTTTGCCGAGCTTTTCAAGAAAAGGCAGTGGGACAAACGGTTGGCTCTGCACGCGGTATTTCGTAACTGGCCGCAGGTTGTCGGCCCGGAGATTGCGGAACGGACCGAACCGCAAGTGATTCGCGGCACGGTGCTCTGGATCGCTGTTTCCGACTCTGTTTGGATGCAGCAGTTGCATCTGCAAAAACAGGCCTTGCTCGAACAGATCAATGCGAATGTGCGGGGTTCCGAGAAGATAAGCGATATTCGTTTTCAGATAGACGCCGTCCTTGGCGAGGAAAAGATGGTGGCGGAGAGCCCGAAGCCGGTCGCTACACCACAGCCGATTGATCCGGAGGAGCAGAAGGGTTTTGAGGGGATGATCGCCGCCATTGGTGATGGGGAATTGCGCACCCGCCTGCTCGCTCTTTGGCGAAAAGCGCATCGGTAAGCCTTGCTGGTTGTGAAGGTTGCGGGCTTCGGTTTGTTCGGAGGCGGCAATGGTGAGGTAATTTCAGGTGTGAAGGGGCGAGAGAGAAGGGGGGGATTTAGATTTTGTTTTCAGGTCGCGTTTGGCGGGGAATCTTGGATGGAGCAAATGGCAAGGTAGCGTTCGAGGTTTTCCCGATCCGTGCCCTTCAGCGTGAATTGAATGCCGAATTCCCTGGTCTCCTGGTCAATCTCGATAACTCGACGGACAAGGGCTTCTGGCGCCGTCGCTTTTTCTTCAAAATCGCCAAATCGTAAGCGGAGGGTCATGCTGAGCGGGCTGAGTTTGTCGCCTTTCTGGATGTGTTCGGAAAATTTCCCTACCAGCCTTGCTCCCTCGATGGAGATATTCTTTATTGCGCCATGATTGAGATACTGGCTTGCCTTGCGGGTGAAGGTTGCAACGGAGCGGGAACTTGTTGCATAGCGGGGATATCTTCTCCGTTGGACAGAGATAATTGATGTGGGGAAGAGCACGCCCAGTTCGGTGCTGGTTTCAAGCACGGGAGTGGCGTGGAAGCCTCGCATGGGCTGGTTCGGGAGCTGGTACAGGAGCAGGCATGGGTCTTTGGGGGCCTGGAAAGGGGCGTCTTTGGAAAAAAGAATAAGTGGTTCCGCCTCTTTGGTGAATATCTCGGCGGGCGTCAGCTTCTGTGGATTCAGCCCTTTTTGAAAAAGGGTTACAGGAGTTCGTTGGCCAATAAGCCTGATAATTTCTTCTCCAACGACCTTAGGGTCATCGGACCAAAGCTCTTGCATGCAAGGCCCCCTTCGGGCAGGAACGGTGATGATCTTCGGGTGCAAACTGATTCACCCGTATAGCGATAAGAAGCACTATATAGCTATATTTGCAACGCTTGTAAAGCACGGGCTGAAAAATATAGGAAAGAGTTTTGTGCAAGAGTTAGGATTATTTCCCCGTGTCAAGCAGCAGGGTGACAGGGCCATTGTTTACAAGGGTGACGGCCATCGTGGCCTGGAATTTGCCAGTGGCCACGGTGAGTTGTCTTGTACGGATTTCGTGGATGAACTGTTCGTAAAGGTGCGCTGCTTCTGCCGGTGGCGCGGCGGTGGAATAGGATGGGCGTCTTCCCTTGCGACAGTCGCCGAACAGGGTGAACTGGGAAACCACCAGCATCTCTCCGTGCGTTTCGACCAGGGAGAGATTCATGAGTCCCTGCTCGTCATCGAAGATGCGTAGATTGGCGATCTTATCAGCCAGGAGTGCGGCGTCCTGTTCCGTGTCGTTTTTGCCAATGCCGAGAAGAACAAGAAGCCCTGGCCCGATGGCACCGCAGAGCTGATCGTCTACGCAAACGGAGGCTTGGCTTACCCTTTGGACAACGGCGCGCACGGGATTTTCTCCTAATCTTCTGGGTGAACGGGGTTGAGATTGCCCAGGGTATATTGCAGGATGGCTGTTGCCGCAAGAGTTGCCGTCTCGGCCCGCAGAATGCGCGGCCCTAGGGAGACGGGGATAAAGCCTTCCTGTTGGGCACAGGCAACCTCTGTTTCGCTGAACCCGCCCTCCGGGCCGAGGAGGAACAATACGGAGCGGCAATCTGTTGCTTGATCGGCAAGAACCTCATTCAGTGTTTGCCGGGTTTCGTGTTCCCAGAAGATCAACCGTGTGTTGCAAGGTGGGGTCTGGGTCATGAGATCGGTTATCTCTCGGGTATCATGAATTTCCAGTGGCTTGGCCCGGTCGCATTGCTTGCAGGCCTCAAGGACGATGCGCTGCCAGCGCTCCATCAGTGTATCTCTCGGCGTTTTATGGATTCCGTGCTCCGAATAAAAAGGCCAGATTGCATCCACCCCTAGCTCCGTGGCTTTTTGCAGAATAAGGTCCATTTTCTGGCCCTTGAGCAGGGCTTGCCCCAGGTGGAGACGGACCTTTGGCGGGAGATCCAGGGTGTGTTCGATGATGGTTGCGGTCACCCGATCTTTGAGGATTTGTTCGATGCGGGCCTGGTAGCGGGCGCCGGTTCCGTCAAAAAAAGTAACGGGATCGCCTGGGCTAAGCCGGAGGACGGATCGGAGATGATGGGCCTCCGGTCCGGTCAGCTGCGCGGTTTCGCCCGTGATATCTATCGGATTTATGAAAAAGCGGCGGAGGCTCATGGGTAATTATGGCTGCATGAAGAGAAGGGCGCTCCATTCCCCTTCGCTCCGGGTTTCCTGATGTTTCAGGCCAAGAGCGTTGTAGGCTGCGCGGATGTTGTCGGTCTGGTGACCGGTCAGGATTCCTGCCATGATGAGTCTGCCGTTGGGGGCCAGGCGCGCAGCAAGGCTGGCGGCAAGGTCGATGAGCGTATCATGGATGATGTTGGCGATGACAAGATCGAATTGCCGAGGGATGTCTGCCAATGCGACGCCATCTGCTTTAATGGTTGAGTTGAGATTGTTGCGCAGGATATTCTCTTCCGCCACCACCACGGCTTCTGGGTCATTGTCGATGGCCAGCACCTCCTGGGCGCCAAAAAGGGCGGCGGCCATGGCCAGGATGCCCGTACCGGTGCCTACATCGAGAACGGTTTTGGGTGGGTTTTTCGTGTCATGGAAAAGCCCCTCGACGAATTCAAGGGCCAGCTTGGTGCTGGCGTGGTGCCCTGTGCCAAAGGCCATCCCCGGGTCCATCTCGATAACCTTTTCGCCGGGGCCCGGCAGGTATGATTCCCAGGTGGGCTTGATGACAAGGTGAGCCGTGATCGGCAGGGGCTTGAAACCCTCTTTCCAGGTCTTGTTCCAGTCTTCATCGGCAATGATTTCTGTTTCAAGTCGCGTTTTCCCTTCTTCTGAGGCGAGGTGGGCGAGTTCCTGGAGGTATTCGGTAATTTTCTCCAACTTTTCCTGGGCGTGGGGGCCATTTTCCAGGTAGCCGACAATCTGCTCTTGGGCGGCATTGGCTGACACCACCGGAATTTGCTCGACTCCGCCGGTCTGCTCGCATATGAAATCGGCAATGGGATCGGAGATGGTCTCGCTGGCGGTGATCGTGATTCTAAGCCATGATTTGTTCGGCGGATGTGCTTGGCTTTTTGCTGGCATGGGGTTTCCTGCGGGAGAGAGATTGCGGTTGTTAAAGAAATAAGCTGGAACCTGTATCGGAGTGCGTTACTCTACTGGATGCTGTATTCTCCGGCAAGAACTAGTTGGATAAAGGCTGTGGATTGTGGTTGTGGCCGTTTCATATCTATATATAACATCGGGTTTATGTGATGGACGAAAAAATGATACAAGAACTCCTTGTAAAGGTGAGTAGCGGTGCGTGCACTGTTGCCGATGCTTTGGCGGAATTGAAGAACTTTCCTGCCGAGATGCTTTCTTGCGCCCACCTCGATCATCATCGCCGCCTGCGGACCGGGGTGCCGGAAGTGGTGTATGGGGAGAATAAAACGGCTGCTCAGATCGTCGAAATTTTGAAAAAATTACTTCAGCTTTCACCCGCAGTAATGGCTACGCGGGTGAGTCAAGAAAAGGGGGAGGCGGTTTGTCTGGAAATTCCCGGGCTTGTTTATCATGAGGCCGCCCGGATGCTGACTGCGCAGAAGGAAATGAAGCAGCAGGGAGCTGATGGCGGGGTAGGGCTGGTGTTGGTGCTCACCGCCGGAACTTCTGATATTCCTGTGGCTGAGGAAGCCGTTGTTACCTTGCGTTGTCTGGGGCACGAGGTCGAAGGACTGTATGATGTTGGAGTGGCTGGAATTCATCGGCTGCTTTCGCGTCGGGATCTCCTTGACAAGGCAAGTATATTGATTGTGGTCGCCGGGATGGAAGGCGCACTTCCCAGTGTGGTCGGTGGGCTGGTGGATAAACCCATTATCGCGGTTCCCACCAGTGTTGGCTACGGGACAGGTTTGGGGGGCATTGCTGCGCTTTTGGGGATGCTCAACAGCTGCGCTCCGGGGATTGCTGTCGTCAATATTGACAACGGCTTTGGTGCCGCGTGCATGGCCGCAAGTATCATGAGGCAAATAACTGGTCGGGCCGGTGTTTTATGATGTTCTTTTTGCTGGCAACCTTTGTTTCTTTGTAAGGGGTAAGCCTGAGAAGGCCAATATTTCTGGCTGGTGCAGAGGGAATATTTTATGGGGCGTCGCAGAAAAACAACGAGTTACGATTAGCGGTTCCGTGGGGTGTGTGTTTTTTGAGATTTCCGCATTATTGCTGTTGACAAGGGGGGGCGCTTCGGCTATTTTGGCCCCCGAACGATAACCCGACACCATGACGAGCGCCTTTGAAAAACGTCAGAAAACATCTTGACGGGCTCCGGTGTTTCGGTTATCTTCTTTTTTTTCCAATAAGTGGGAAGCCTCGGTTTCCGGGGCGCAGCGATCATTGAAAACTGAATAGTGAGCAAAGTAGAAGATGGGCCCCAAGAAACCGGAGCTTTAAGCTTCGGGAGTTTTATAGCATTAAAGAGATCAGAATCTCTGTTGAAGAATAACGAGTCTTCGGACTTGTTA
>JAPLJH010000009.1 GCA_026388695.1 Deltaproteobacteria bacterium
GGAGTCCCGCTTCGGCACCTACCTGCGGCAGATGGGCCCCGGCCCAGCCCTCGGGGTATTTCAGATGGAACCAGCCACCGAACGAGACATCTGGGACAACTTCCTGCGCTACCACCCGGAACTGGTGCTGGTGATCACGGCCACCACCGGAGCCACCGGACCAGGCCCGCATCTGCGCTGGAACCTGGCCTACCAGATAGCCATGGCTAGGGTGCATTACCTGAGAAAAAAGCAGCCCATGGGCGGCGCTGACGATATTGCCGGGATGGCCGCCTACTGGAAGCAACATTACAACACCCCGCTTGGCAAAGGCACGGTGGATGAGTTCACGGCCAATTATCGGCGCTATGTGCTGGGCCAGCAATAAGGAGTCAGACATGTGGGCCGCAATCAAAAAACTCGCCCATGACTGTTGCACAGGGATCGACGGTACAACCTATGATCCAGCTCGGGTGGTCGGCTATGGCAGCGCGGCAATGTTGGTTTCGACATTCGCCTTTGCCTTGGTGGTCCATGCGATCAATGGCCAGTTCGACGCTCAAGCCTCGGGAATCGGGGCCGCTGCCCTGTTGGGTGGTGTTGCTGCTGTCGGCGGTGGCGTTGCCCTAAAATCAAAAACGGAGCCAGCACAATGATGATCTTGCTGAAATACTGGAAACCGATTGCTGTACTGGTTGTCGCCCTGGCCCTGCTATCCATCGGTTGGTTCAGTGGCGCATCCCATGTCCAGGCCAAATGGGACGCAGAGCATGCGGCCATTGCCCTGTCCGCTGCCAAGCAAGCGCAGCACCAGGCCGAGGCCACGGTCAAGGTGGTCACCGAGTATGTGGATAAAATCAAGGTGGTCCACGACAAGGGCGCCACCATCATCAAGGAGGTGCCAGTCTATGTTCCCGCGAGCGCTGATGCTGATTGCGATATTCATTTCGGCTTTGTCCGGCTGCACGACGCTGCCGCAACCAACACCATTCCCAACCCCGCCGGAGCTGCTGATGCGGCCCCCGCAGGCGTTGCACTGTCTGCCGTCGCCGGGACCGTCGCAGAAAATTATGGAGCATGCCACGCAAACGCACAGCAACTAATCGCGCTACAGGGTTGGATTGCCGCCATGGGTCACAACTGATGGCTGACGAAGTCGAACTGGCCTCCAAGTACGAATCACTGGAGCGGATCAACGGGATATCTCAGGCCGCAAGGAATATGCACAAACGCAGCCTTGTCTCCCTCACCCATTGTCTGGAGTGCGGCGAAGAGATCCCGAAAAAACGCCGCCAAGCAGAGCCAGGATGTGAACTGTGCGTGAAGTGCAAGGCGTGGAAGGAAAAAGGCGGCGCTTTCTGGCCGTAGACACCGCCAAAAAGCGTAGACACTTCGTAGACACTTTTTGTTAAAAAAAGGGTTTCCGAATAGACCGGAAACCCTTGCTACACTGGAGCCAACGAGCGGAGTCGAACCGCTGACCTACTGATTACGAATCAGTTGCTCTACCAACTGAGCTACGTTGGCGTTATACCTTGCAGGATAACGATATTTTTCGTACGTTAAACGATGCCTTGCATCTATCAACTTTACTCAAAAGTGTCAAGCCCTTCCCTTACACCAAGCAGCAAAATACCTAAAATTTCACCCCAGGTCGGCTGGCAACAATGAAAAACAACCGCCCAGTGTCCATTCTTGTCGTCGATGATGACAAAACCCATCGCATCATGCTGAAAACCATGCTGAAACAATGGGGCTGGCAGATAGAAGAAGCGGATGACGGGACAAGCGCCATCGAGGCTGTCCACAACACGCCTTTTGATGCTATCCTCATGGATGTCCGCATGACCAAACTGGATGGCATTGAAGCCCTGCGGCAGATTCATGCGTACAATCCAGCCATTCCCGTGGTTATCATGACAGCCTACTCTTCGGTAGATGCAGCCGTGGAAGCTATCAAGATCGGAGCCCACGACTACCTGACCAAACCTCTTGATTTCGACCGGCTCAAGCTCACCATGACCCATGCCCTGGAGCACCGACAAGTTCAGGAAAACAAAGATTTTTCCCGCAACAATAAAATCCCAGCCATGAACACAAGGGGAATTATCGGCAGTTCACGGCCGATGCGTGAACTTATGGAAATGGTCTCCTACGTCGCGCCAACCGAAGCAACCGTTCTTATTTCCGGAGAATCCGGCACGGGCAAGGAATTGATCGCCGCAGCCCTACACCACAACAGCGCCAGAAAAAATGGCCCCTTTATCAAGGTCAACTGTGCGGCCCTGGTTGAAAATCTCCTGGAATCGGAACTGTTCGGTCATGAAAAAGGCGCTTTTACCGGAGCTGATCGGCGGCGGGAAGGGAGATTTGTCCAGGCCAATGGCGGCACCATATTTCTTGACGAAATAAGCGAAACCTCACCGGGCATGCAGGCAAAACTCCTTCGAGTCTTACAGGAACACGAGGTCCAACGGGTTGGGGGGCAGGAAACCCTTGCCGTTGACGTGCGCGTTCTGGCCGCCAGCAACCGTAAACTTGAAGAAGAGGTCGCCCAAGGTGCTTTCCGGGAGGATTTGTACTACCGACTCAACGTAGTGCCTCTGCACATCCCCCCACTCAAAGACCGCCGAGAGGATATTCCAACTCTTGCCGAATACTTTGTGGAAAAATTTGCCAAGAAAAACAACCGGCAGGTCTCAGGCATTACGCCACGCTGTATGACTCTCCTTCTCAACTACCCTTGGCCCGGAAACGTGCGAGAACTTGAAAACGCCATCGAACGTGGGATTATCCTCATGCGCGGCGACTACCTCGATGAAGATAGCCTGCCCATTCCGGTGCAGCGTTTCGCCATGAAAAACGAGAACCCATCTGCCTCGACCACGGCTCCCCCTGGCTCGCTTGAAGAGGCGGAACAGCTCGTCATCAAAAACATCCTGGCGGAAACGGGCGGCAACAAAAGTGAAGCATCCCGTCGCCTGAACATCACCCGCAAAACCCTGCTCAGCAAAATGCACAAGTATGGGCTAACTTAAAGAGCTTCCGCTTATAGGGTCCATTCCCGAAAAATTTCATCGGCAAGAGGCTCCGCAACCAGACACCGCTCTTCTCCCCCAGAGGCAAACAACACTGTCGCACCAGCCAACTCCCCGACCATTTTTTTCCCGAAGCGCACCACAAGCCCGGCTGCCGCAGCAAAGTCATCCGGATGCTCCGAATGTAAAACCCCCATTGGCCCGGACCGCTCCGGCATATGCACCAAAAAATCAGCCGGGTCATGCAGCGTCTCAAGCCGCACATTCTCCGCTTCATCACGCCCCAGAACAAGCCAGCCGCCATGGGGCAGCTGAAAATGGCGACCAAAGAGGAGCAAACGGATATCATTGAGCCTGACCGTGGGATAGCGGCCATAATACCAGGCGATCCTTTTTGCCTGGTCCGGCTCGGTAAGAACACAGCCTCCAGCAGGCCGGGGATAGTCTTTGATGCCAAAATGTTCGGCCAGCTGTATCTGCGGCTGTCTCCCCCTGCCGTTGAAATCAAGGAGAAACTCACGATCCACCAGCCCATCACGCTCGGCAACAGTCGGCTCCTGTGTTTTGGCGCACAATGGCCGCAGGAGAATGCCCGTACAACCGCTGTCCCGCTCAATAATCCGCAGGGTATCACGGCGCTGTGACATTGGCCGTTGTCCGATCACCTCGCCGGTAATCAGAAAAGAAGCGGAGAATTCCGGCATCAGTATTTTTGCCGCCCGGAGCAGGAGTATCTTGCAATCGATGCAGGGGTTGAAATTCTTGCCGTACCCATGGGGAGGATTGCGCAGCATGGTAAAGTAGGGTTCACTCACATCCCGAAGAACAACCTCAATCCCGTAACTATCCCTGACCATCTGGGCATATTCCTGCTCCCTAGCCAGGAGTTCATAGCCAAAAAAGGGAGTGACAAACTTGACCGCCTGCACCGCAATCCCTTGCGCCGCCACGACCCGACAGGCAAGAATACTGTCCAGCCCGCCGGAAAAAAGAGCCAGGGCACGGGTCATAAAGCTGCCTTCCTCTCCATGAGCGTGCGCACATAGGCCAGGGTCTGTTCGCTGACCGAATCTCCATCCAGCATCCGGGCAAGTTCCTGCTCACGCTTTTCGACGGACAGCGGAATAATGGAGGTTTGGGTGCGGGCATCGACCACGGATTTTTGCACCAGAAAATGCTCATCAGCCAGGCAGGCAATCTGCGGGAGGTGGGTGATGCAAAAAACCTGATGATGCCCGGCCAGCTCCCGGATCTTCCTGGCCACCGCCTCTGCCGCTATGCCGCTGATCCCGGCATCGATCTCATCGAAAATAACCGTATCGACCTGATCCTTTTGGGCCAGAATCGTCTTTAAAGCCAGCATCAACCGTGACAACTCGCCGCCCGAGGCAACCTTGGCCAGAGGCCTTGGCTCCTCGCCCTGATTGGCGGAAAACATGAATTCCGGGCGATCCCAACCAAGCCTGGAGATGGTCCCCAGTTCCTGGCCCGGCTCTCCATTAAAATATATCTCGAAAACCGCCTGCTCAAAGCAGAGAGAAGCCAGCGATGCACGAATCTTACCGGCCAGCTCCTGAGCCGCAGCCAGACGGGCCTTGGAAAGCAAGGCCGCCGCCTCGCCCAGGGCAGCTTCGCTCTGACGCACTTCTTTTTCCAAAGAGGCCAACCGCTCATCCAACGCCTCGATTTCCGCAAGCTCCTGCTTCGCCTCCTGGCCAAAGGCAATGACCGCGTCAAGCTCACCGCCATATTTTCTTTTGAGCCGCTGCAACAGATCAAGACGCGCCGTTACCACATCGAGACGCGCCGGATCACTGGCAAGGGTCTCCACATAGTTGCGGATTGCTTGAACATGGTCTTCCAGTTGAAAACAATTCCCGGCCACCTCTTCGGCAAGCCCGGCAAGGCTGGGATCGAAAGCAGCCATCTGGACCAGATTTTTGCGCACCAGAGAGAGGGGGGTATTGACCGCCTCCGCCAGAAGATGCCAGCTTTTTTTCCCAAGGCCGATCAAGTCATCGGAGGCCCGCAACCTGTCACGCTCAAAAATCAGGGCCACGTCTTCCTCTGGACTGGCCGCAGCCTCCTCGATCTCCCTGGCCTGAAAGGTAAGAAAATCCCGACGCTGCTCCTTGTCCCGCTCCTTGGCCACAAGCGCCTGGTATAATTCCTTGGCTTCCCGCCATTTGTCATAGCACTGGGAAACGATGAGTCGCTGCGGCCAGAGACCGCCGACCGCATCAATGCAATCAAGATGGCTGCGGGGCTGTAGCAGTTGCTGGTGATCATGCTGACTGGCAACGCTGAGCAGATTTTCCATCACCTCGCCCACCGCCTTTGCCGTGGCCAGACTGCCGTTCATGAAATAGCGACTGGAACCTTTCAGGGAAATAATCCGCTTGACCACCAGTTCTGCCTCGGGTTCACATCCCATTTCCGCCAGTTTTTCCAGGATGAGCCCATGTTGGGGATCGAGTTCAAAAAGGGCCTCAACCGTTGCCATCTCTGCCCCGCTTCTGATCCAGGTAGTTGCGGCTTTTCCCCCTCCCAACAGGTGAATGGCCTGCAAGATGATGGATTTCCCGGCCCCGGTCTCTCCGGTAAGCACCGTGAGCCCCTCGGCAAAAGAAACATGCAGTTTCTCGATGAGGGCAAGATTGGTGATGATGAGTTCCTTCAGCATATGGCTCTCTATACAAGATTATCTGGAGATTGCAAGGGTTGACCTGCCCCGCATGGAAGAGCGGAACAAATGGTGGCGCAAACGAACGATCATCACTATAGTAATCGCACTAATTGGAGCTGGATTCATACAAATCCCTTATCGCATACTATCTGAATATTGCACATGAATCACACCAAAACCTACCAACGCCTCACCATATACATCCTCTGCGCTGTTTTTTTGCTCGGCAATCTGCCCCTGGCTGGTTTTTCTCCACCCCCGGCCCAGGCTTTCAGCGTTGGCGAGGAACGGGAGGTTGGCGAAAAGCTCCTGTCCATTATCCGCAAAGAATTTACCCTTCTTGATGATCCTGATCTTACCGAATATGTAACAAATCTCGGGCGACAAACCCTACAGCTCGCCGGTCCACAATTCTTTGATTATCATTTTTTCATCATCGACAACAAGGAATTCAACGCCTTCGCCGCCCCGTCAGGCCTGATTTTTTTCCATTCAGGCCTCATTGATCTGTGCGATACCGAAGGCGAACTGGTCAGCGTCCTCGCCCACGAAATCGGCCATGCCGCCAGCCGTCATATCGCAGACCGGATCAGCAAATCAGGCAAACTCAATGCCAGCACCACCGCCCTGATGCTGGCAGGACTGCTCCTCGGCGGCGGGGGGGCTCTTGGGCAAGCCGTTGTTACCGGCTCCATGGCTGGCGGCATGACCGCAAACCTTAAATTTAGCCGCGAGGACGAAGAAGAAGCGGATCGCTTGGCCTACAAATGGATGAAAGAAGAAAAACGCGACCCGGCGGATATGGTAAGCATGCTCAAAAAAATGCGCAGGGTTAGCCGTTATCACCGAAAACAGGTTCCCACCTATCTCCTCACCCATCCCGAACCAGAAAGCAGAATCGGCTATATCGAGGATATTATCCTACAGGATCCACAGAAAAAAAGCCAAACTCAGGATGAGTTCGCCTACCAGAGGTTCAAATACCGGGTACAGGCCCTTACCCGGGATACGCAGTCGATCCTGCCTATCCTGAAAAACAAGGCAGAAGAACCAGCCATCCTGCAAAATGATCCCATGGTTTTTTTCGGCCTCTCCCAAGTCTATCTGGCAAACCGTGATTTCCTAAAAGCCGAAGAGTCTCTCCAAAAAGTCATAAGCCGTTTTCCAGACAGACACATCCTCAAAACAGATCTTGGCAGGATAAAACTTGAGGCGGGGGAGACAAAAAAAGCCCTGGAAATATTCCAGGAAATAAAGAAGCTAGATCCTTCCGAGGCGTACAACACCTACTATCTGGCCAAGGCCTTGCAACAGAATGGAGAGCCGGCGCAAGCGGTTATCATCTATGAAAACCTAACCGAACGCATGCCAACCTACGCAAAACTCTATCAGGAGATCGGGAAAATCCGTGCCGCCCTTGGCAACAAGGCCCTTGGCCACTACAATCTCGCCCTGTATCAATATTATGAAGGATCAAGTCTCCAAGCCCGCTACCACATCGAACAGGCACTTAAAGGCCTCCCCGAAAAAGACCCCCTCTTCGCCAAGATACAAGATCTCAGAAATAAAATCGTCCGAATCGACAAGATGTGAAAGCGGAAAAACAGACCTGCTGAGCGCTGGAGATGGCAAAAACTGTGCGATGCTATTGCTTGCGGCTGCGAAGTTTACGGATCGCCATCACCGCAAAATCTCGAAACAATCGGGTTGCCTTGATCCGGTTTGAATCAAGTTTTGGCCTGCCCTTTTTCCGATCAAGGTAGATCATGCCGATGGGCTTATCATCAAGGCAGATTGGAAAAAGATACACCGTCCGGTCTTTCACAAAGAATTTAAGACTTTCAGGAAAGGCATCCGGAGTGTTGGGAGGGATGGCCATGTCCTTGCATGCCTTGAGAGCCTTGGGGATAATGTAACCACTCGGGGCGAGATCGTGTTCGAATCGAGCGATTCCGGCCGGGTCGATATCGCCCAAACCAAACCGGCCGACCAACACCCGGCGAGTTGGTTGCACGCTGATCACGGCGAGAAGTACCCTGTCGAAGCCAATACCCCGATAAAGACCCTCCAACAGATTGATATAAAAATCATTGAGGTTGAATGGCCCCATGAGCGTTTCGGTAATATCATGGATAAAGTCGTTAATGGATTTATCCTGACTGATCGGCAGCTCATCTAGCTCCTGAATACCATCCTCTGCCTCCTCAGTTTCTTTTCCCCTTTCGCCTGAATCACCCTTTGACTCCGTCTCCTGAACCTTTTTCTTCTTCTTTTTCGCGGCCGACTCAGGATCCTTAATAGCCTCTTCAATGCCCCGCAGACGGCTGCGAATCTTCAATTTGGAAAGCCCATATCGGATGGATTCGGAAATGTCTTCGGAGGCCTCCACACTCTTGTTGACCATCTCAAGGGCTTCTTCCTTGTTAATGGACAACAGCTCGCCATACTGACCGACAAGAGCGTCTATTTCCTTTTCCTCACAGATGTATCCGACAAGTTTATTGGAAAAATTCGCAATGCTTTTCAGATAGCCAAGGGTGTCATAGCTGTTTTTTGGCTCAGCAGGGTCCGGGTCCATGGAGGCGCTGACTTTATCGGACAAATTCCAGAAAGTGGCGACCTCTGCCCCTATCCTGTCAAAGGTCAAATCCTCAAGCACCTGCCGGGTGGCTGAATCTTCGGCCATGCCGCCAGCCACCTTCTGTTCGATTTCCCGATAGACTTCCGGCAGGTAGATACAGACAATAATCTTGCCGAGATCATGGAGAAGAGCGCAGATAAAGGCCTCCTCGGGCACGATATTGATGTTTTTCTCGACAGCCAGGTCGCGGGCCTGCATGGCGCTTAAAAAAGACCGGGTCAGTATCTTGCTGATCCCTTCTTTTTCAACGCCGGTTTTAAGAAAATCCTCAAACAGGGCAATGGCAGTGGCAAGATCACGGACAGCATCAAAACCAAGAATAGTGACCGCCTTGGATATGGAATTAACCGGACGGCCGAGGGAGTAATAGGCCGAGTTGACCACCTGGAGAACTTTATTGGTGAGGGAATAATCTTTCAGGATAACCTTGGAGAGCTCGTACGCGGCGCTGCGACTGCTGTGGGTGAGGGAAATCAGCTCCTGGACATTATGGGACATGGCCGGGAGCTCGCCCATGTTCATTTTTGTAAATATTTCAGCAAGTTTTCCGCTTGACGGCGGTGAGGTCTCAGTCATATGTTTCTATAACCACCCATAATTCGAACAACCCATCCCCCCGCATCACTAACTCTTAAGGTACCACTATAATTATACAATATTTATAAAAAAATTCTAAAGGTGTAACGTTTTTTTATTACACCCTTATGTGATATATGATACGTTCATAACAGGCAAGTTAATTTCATGCAACTTTCTGATATAGTGTAACAAATAGTTTTTTAAAAACGTTTTGCCAGACATAGAGAACATCTCTTTGTCATCTTTCTGCACATGCAGATTCAGGCAAACGACTGACAATAAAATGAAGTCCCCCGGAAAAGGACAATGATGCAGGACGGAACGATCAATCTTGAGGATTACACCAAATCAGATTGGACCATTATGCTCAATGACCGGGTTATCACCACTTTTACCACCCATGAAGGCAGTAAGCTCATTATTGGCCGCAGCCCCGATGCAGATGTGGTCATCGACAACACCGCCATATCCAGACACCACTCATCTATTGAACTCCGCGATGGCCGCCATTATCTGGCAGATATGAAAAGTACCAACGGCACCACCGTAAATGGAAAAAAAATTGTTTCCAAGGTTCCGGTAACAGAAAAAGACGTTATTTTCATCGGGAAATTTCGCTTGATCCAGGCGGCAGCGAATGAACAACATGCTTCGTCATCCTACGCCACGGCCATGGATATTGATGACGAAGCAACTGTTTTTGTCAGTTCACCCCGACAACAGGTCGCAGCCCAACCCAGCCAGTCCAAATCTCCTTCCACAAATGAGATTTACCGACTCACCGTACTTGAAGGCAACGCCTTGCCAACCATGCTCTCTCTTGACGGGAAGAGCAGTGTGAAACTCGGCAAAGACCCTTCCTGCGACATGATCATTCCCGGCTGGCTGGTCGGCAAAACCCAGTGCTACGTGGTGAGCAAAAAAGATAGATATTACATCGTGCCCCAGCGTTCGTGGACAAACACCCGCCTCAACGATGTCATCATCAAAGAAGAACGCCTCTTACGCAAAGGCGATATGATTCAGATCAAGAGCGTAAAAATCAGGTTCAATTAATCACCCGGATGCTTTCCAAACTCTTTGATCAAATAGACAAGTGGAAAAAAGGCGCCTCCCCCGGCATCCCAGGTGAAGCATCCACCAAAGCCCGCCAGCCTTCCCTCTCTCCTGAAATTCCTCAGGTACCTACCTGGGCTCCTGGAGATACCATTCTTAACCGTTATCATATCGAACAGGTTATGTCGGGATCCATGGGGAACGTTTACATCTCCGAGCATCTCGGTTGGAAAATAAAGGTCGCGATCAAAGCTCCCCGGCCTGAAGTCCTTGCCGACCGTGAAGGCATGCGCCGGATACTCAAAGAAGCCAACAGCTGGGTCAGGATGGGCATGCATCCCAACGTCGCTTCCTGTTTTTATGTTCTTGGCATCAACAAGATCCCCCATCTTTTCATCGAATTTGTCGATGGCGGGAATCTTTCCGACTGGATCAAGGCCGGTCGCTGCAGAAACCTCCGCACCGCCCTCTCTCTTGCCATTCAATTCTGTCACGGCATGGAATTTACCCACCAACGGGGCATTATCCATCGCGATATCAAACCCCAAAATATTCTGATCACCAAAAACTCCTTGTTAAAAATAACCGATTTCGGCATTCTCCTTGCCCATGGGGATACAGAAAAAGGCGACGGCCAGGTTCCTGATGTTGACCCGACAGATCATGAAGCCACCATCGGTTTTCGGGGAACCCTCGGCTACGCATCCCCAGAACAACTACGCAACGCCCACACGGTTGACCTGCGGACGGATATCTTCTCATTTGGCCTGTGTCTCTGGGTTATGCTCTGCGGCAAGAAGCCATTTACCAACAATACCTTAGAACATAAAATACCCGCCCCGACTCCGGCTGCACCGGACATCAAATTTTCCGCAGGGCTCAAAGCTATTTTACGCAAAAGCGTTGCCTACAATCCCGACGACCGCTATCAAAATTTTGCCGAGATGCGGGAAGCCCTGAACGGGGCTTACACTGCGGCCTTTAACACCTCCTGCCCCTACGCGGAGCTCAGCAATATCGATCTCAGGGCAGACGGCCTTAACAACAGAGCTGTCTCCCTCTTTGAACTGGGAGAAAGCAAAGAGGCTGCCGCCTGTCTTAACAAGACCCTTGACGTCAATGAAATGCTCCCCGAAGCGGTTTATAATATGATTCTGCTCAACTGGCGCTCGGGAACAAAAGCAGGGAAAATTATCCGGCAGATTGAAACAGCCAAAAAACGTGGCGCCACAACGCCTTGGCTCACCGAGATGGAGGCTGCGGTCAAACGCAGCATGGTGGCTGACAACGTCGAGCTTGAAAAGCAGCAATTTCCAGAATTCCGCCTGTGTACCCCAAAAAACTCCCTGGAAATTTTCCGCGAAGGGCAACTCCATTTCTCTGTGCAGCGCAACATCCTCGACCACTTGGACAATAAACGCTATGGCCCATGCCATGACATCCTGATGACGGCATGGAAAAACAGCAGCTACAAAAAAGACAAAGTTTTCAATATGGTCTATCATCGACTGTTGTTGGTCGGCAAAAAAAAGAAAGTGCTGGGAGTCCAGCGTTTTCTGACTTTGAACGGTGATGAAGGGCCGACAACACATCTGGCCCATATCCCGAATACAAAGAAATTTGTTGCCGCCGGCCCCAAGGGAAAAATAATCCTTCACGACCTGGGTGCCTCCTCACAGCATGGCCTTGTCTTGGGGAAAGACGGCAGTGCTATTTCCGCGCTGGCTATCTGTCCCCGGAGTAATTTTATCGCCGTAGGCGCACAGGATGGAACCGTCTGCCTTTTTTCCACAAAAACCGGTACCCTGGAATCAAGGGAGCCTGCCCATAATGGCCCGGTGCATGCTTTAGCCTTCAACGAAGATGGCCGCTACCTTGCATCCGGCGGCGCAGACGGCATCATGAAAATACGCAAACTCGGCACCGGCCCGGAAATGTCCACCTCAATCAAGGAAGGCGGCTCTGTCCGCGCCATTACCTATACGACTAGTGGTTTAAATCTGGTAACCGGGAGCGAAGACGGCTCTGTCCGCTTCTGGGACACAAACGGCAAAGAATGCACGCGAATCATTGAAGCCCATGCCATGCCGGTTATCGCCCTGGCAAATTCATCTGATGGCCAGCGCTTTGTTTCCGCTGGCACCGACCGTCACCTCAAAGTATGGGAGCACAAGACCGGACGCTGCCTCAAATCGATCAAAGCCCATGATGAAACCATTTCTTCCGCTTTGTTTCTCCAGGACAACCAAACCCTGATCTCCGGCTGCGAAGATGACATCATCAAACTTTGGGACAGTAACAGTGGGGAATGCCTTGCCATTCTTGACGGCAGAGGCGATGGCATTTACAGCCTTGCCCATGGACCAAAGCCCCACACCTTTCTTGCCGGGAGAAAAGACGGGGCTATTGTTTTTTGGATGGTAATCTACCAACTTGATTTTGAGTAATTTCCCCGGCCGGGAATGCAACAGGACATTCATGATGTTCAGTTTTTTCAAAAAAATCTGCAAAAGTAAGCCCCGAGCCATTTCTTTTTATGGACGCACGGACACCGGAATGGTCCGCGACCATAACGAAGACAGCTTTTGCTCTCTGCGCAACCGGCGTCTTTTCGTAGTTGCCGATGGCATGGGTGGCCATAATGCGGGCGAGGTCGCCAGCAGCCTGGCCATCGAATCCCTGCTCGAATTCCTCTCGGAAGAAAAAATCAAGGAAATCCACGGCAACGACGCTGAAATCCACCAGAGTATGCTGGCGGCCTTCAGCCATGCCAATCAGGCCGTAATGGCCAAAGCCGCCAGTGACGAGACCATGCTGGGCATGGGCTGCACCATGGTCGCCTGCCTTCTTGACGAAAATCGCCTCCACACCTGCCACGTCGGGGATGCGCGCTGTTACCTCGCCGAAAAAGGCAGCCTGGAACAGATCACCACCGATCATACCACGGTAGCATACATCCACAGAACCGATGCCAACAACAAGGATATCCAGGTCCCGCGCCATGTGGTAACGAGAGCCATCGGCTTCCATACCCTTGAGGGGCCGGAATACCACAAAAATATTTTGCGGCCCGGAAGCAGGGTGCTTCTCTGTTCCGACGGCCTATGGAACATGGTTGACCACACCCGGATTGAGCAAATCCTCCTCAATTCTTCCACCCCGGAAAAAGCCAGCGAAACTCTGGTCACGGCAGCCAATGAGCAAGGCGGGCGCGACAACATCACTGCCCTGGTAATCTTTTATTAACGCGAGAGACAATGTCTGCCCAGCACAACAACCAGAATACCCTTGAAAACATCGCCGCCGACCTCACGGCCCTGGCCAATGATCTTGCCCAGGGAAAACTCCGGGTTGGCAATCGACTTGTCGCCATAGGAAACCCACTGTTCATCAAAACCAAGCAGAAGATCACGGGCGACACCGCATATTTCACCCTGTCTTTTCAAGTGCCTCTCAGGGATTCGGATAGGGAGGACTTGCTGACGGCCAGCCAGAAAGATATCCCGGAAAAACCGTACCAGGACAAGCATGACAAGGGGTTGCGATTGCAGGGGCGACCACCGGAGGGGAAAAAAATAAAAAAAGAGATTACCCGCCTCTGGAAAAGCGTTTTCAAAAATCTTGAACAGGGCCAGGCTCCCACTCCTGCCGAAGAAAAATCCCTTATTTCCGCCTTTGAGAACTATACCGCCTTCACAGAACCGGCCTGGCATGAAGACTGGCTTACATGTTTCACGATCCTGCGGGAGGCCTTGATCTGTGCCCGCAATGGCGATATGTCCAAAGCTCTGGAACATGCCGCCGAAGTGAACGCCCTCACCAAGACCTGCCACAAAAAACATAAATAGCCGTTTCCATGAACCCCTACGAGATTGTCAAACGAACCCCAAAGACCAACTGCGCCCAATGCGGCTACCCAACCTGCCTTGCCTTTTCCGCGGCTGTCGCCAAAAGTGGCGAGGACTTTGGCAAATGCCCTTATCTCGACACCTCCGGCCTGGATGTTGCACAAAAACAAGGCCCTGCTGCTCTTGAGGAACTTTCCGGTCAACGCGATCTTACCCTTATAGAACACCTTAAAGAGAAAATCTCCGCCCTAGATTTCACCCGTATTGCCGCCCCCTTGGGCGCCACCCTCTGTGGCGAAGACGACCAAACCCTGTCGTTTCCGTTTCTTGCCCAGGAAGTGCTCCTGAGCAAGCAAGGAATTCTCCTGAACGGCTGTACACCCGATGACCCTAGGGACCAAATCCTGATCTACAATTACATCCACTCCCAAGGCGGTGCCGATCCTGCCTTGGACTGGATCGGGCTGGAAACCCTACCCAACTCGATTTCGAAAGTAATAACCCTTGCCACCTATTGCGAAAACCGATTGGCGGAACTCTTCACGCATCTTCCTGTCGAAACCATCAGCTCGGCGTGCAACCGGTTAGGAGGCATTGCGCGCCCAACGCCATCCGCCACGCTCGGCTGCATCATCCCGGTCCTGCCCAAGATTCCGCAATATCTTGTCTACTGGCAGGAAGAACCCGAAGACGGGTTTCCCGCCAAGGTCAAGATCCTGTTTGATCGCCAGGTTATGAATTTTCTCGACCTGGAATCCCTGATCTTTTCGGCGGAACGTTTGACAGAACGCCTTGCCGTCCTGCTGGCCTAAAAAGCCGGAGCGTTTGCACCCTACTTGGCCGCATGATCTGCTGATGACTTTCCTGTAAATTCCTGGCATACTATTTTCTTGAAATCGATTTTCCCATCCTCTCCACCAGCCAGATAAAGAATCATGGCCCGACAACCCGCCACCCACACCGCCCCCTTGGCAGAACGCCTGCGTCCGCAAACGATAGATGATTTTGTCGGGCAAAAACAGCTGCTGGGCGAGGACAAGCTCCTTAGTCGGCTCATCCACCAGAGATACCTGCCCTCCCTTGTCCTCTGGGGCCCGCCCGGCACCGGTAAAACCACCCTGGCCCGGATTCTTGCCCAAACAACCGGGGCTGATTTTTCTTTCTTTTCCGCAGTTCTGTCCGGGGTCAAGGAGATTCGGGAAATAGTGGCCCAGGCCCAGGCGGCCAAGGAAGAACGCAACACCGCCACCATTGTCTTTGTAGATGAAATCCATCGCTTCAACAAAAGCCAGCAGGACGCCTTTCTCCCCCACGTGGAAAGCGGCCTGTTGACCCTGATCGGCGCGACCACCGAGAATCCCTCGTTCCACGTTATCGCGCCCCTTCTCTCCCGCTGCCGGGTTCTGGTCCTTGACCCCTTGAGCCCGGACGACTTACAGACCATTCTCCAACGGGCCATCACCGACAAGGACCAGGGGCTGGGCTCCTGGCAGATATCTCTTGCGCCGGAGGCTGCCGCCCACCTGGCCAGGATTGCCGACGGCGACGCGCGCAGCCTGCTGAACAGCTTGGAAATCGCCGCCAATCTCGCCGAACCGGATGCCACGGGCACGCGGCAGATAACCCTGGCCACGGTGGAAGAAGCCATCCAGCGCAAAAGCCTGCGCTATGATGCGGATGGCGAGGAGCATTACAATCTGATTTCGGCCTTGCACAAAAGCCTGCGGGACAGCGATCCAGACGGAGCCCTGTACTGGCTGTGCCGGATGCTCGCCGCCGGGGAGGAACCCCTGTATGTGCTCCGCCGCCTGATCCGTTTTGCCTCGGAGGACATCGGCAACGCGGACCCGCAGGCCCTCATGGTTGCCATAAACGCCAGGAACTCGTATCAGACCCTAGGCAGCCCGGAGGGAGAACTGGCCCTTGCCCAGGCCGTCACCTATCTTGCCACCGCCCCCAAGAGCAATGCCGTCTATGCCGCCTACAACACCGTGATGCAGGAGATCAGACGCACAGGCAGCCTGCCGGTGCCGCTCCATCTCCGCAACGCGCCAACTGCGTTGATGAAGGACCTCGGCTATGGCCAGGGCTATCAGTATGCCCACGATGATTCCCATGCCCTGGTGGATCAGCACCATTTACCGGCTGAACTTAAGGGAAAAACCTATTATCAGCCAACCAATCGAGGATATGAAGCGGTTATCCGGGATCGGCTGGGCAAATGGCGACAGCTGCTGCGGGATCGCAAAAAACAATCCGCCTGATCCTTTTTCAGGCAACTATTTAGATCAGGAGCACATGACCACCATGAACAAACAGGCCACCTTTCTGCTGCTTTCCTTTCTTGCCCTGTTCAGCATAACCGCACCCGCATCAGGGGCCTTGGAAAAAGGGAAGGGCAACGCCAGCCAACCCACAGAAGCGCTGCACGATCTAACCATCTTTTTTTCCAATGATGTAAGGGGAGAAACCGAGCCCTGCGGCTGAAAAAGCAATCAGTTGGGCGGTCTGCCCAAGAAAGCAGAGCAGCTTGAAGCCGTCCGGGGAAAAAAATCCGCAGTGCTTGCCCTTGACAGCGGGGCCCTGCTTTTTAAGGATGAAAAGTTGCCGCAAGATCAACGCGAGCAGCTCACTGTTACGGCGCAGGGAATCACCGCAGCATACAGTAAGATGTCCTTTGCCGCCGTTGGCTTGGCCAGACAGGATCTCGCGGCAGGCCTGCCATTCCTCCTTGCTGTCCAGAAAAAATCAAACTTCCCCTGGCTGAGCGCCAACCTGCTCAACCGCACCGAACGAAAAACCTGGTTCAAACCACACACCCTGATCACGGCAGGAGGTATGCGCATCGCGATCATCGGCCTCACCGGCCAAGGCCCCGACTCTCTCCTTACCGAAAAAGATAACGCGGTCATTGCCCCCTGGGAAGAGGTGTTACCCAAGGAAATCGCCCAGCTGCGTAGCCGGGCCGAGATGATTATTCTACTTTCCAGCTTTCCTGCGGCAATAAACCGGAAAATTGCGGAGACCCATCCGGAGATCCACCTGATTCTCCAAGGCGGGAGCAACCAAGGCAACATCCCCCCGGAGCGGGTCAACAACACCCTGATCACCCAGGTGGAAGGTCAGGGCAAATCAGTGGGTATTCTGGAAGTACATTGGAGCGCACAGAGCAAGAGATGGGAAGACCCCGGCTCGGAAAATCTGCTGGCAGACAAAAAAAACGAAATGGACCGCCTGGGATGGCAGATCAACCGGTACCGTCGACAAGGCGAGCCGGAACAGGCTTTCAAAAACCAACCCGAGGTTCTTGAAGTCTATAACGATATGCTGGCAAGACAACGACTGTTGGAAGAAGAGATTGTCCGTCTCACCGCCACGCAGAACGCACGGGAGGCGAGCCGCAAACGACTCTCCTCATACCGCAACCAATTTGAGGCCATGCGTAAGGACCTTCCGGACAACCCGGCGGTCCGGGCCATTGTCGATGCAACCACCAGCGAGGTGAACCGGATCGGCAAGGCTGCGGTAAAAGCGAGAATTTCAGGGATTACCGGCCAGCCCCAAGAAGGGCCCACAGGAAATTACGCCGGCAGCACCGCCTGCACCAGCTGTCATGCCCCGCAGTTTGCAAAATGGCGCGGCACCCAGCATGCCACGGCCTATGACACCTTGGAGGCAAAGGGGCAGCAGTTCAATGTGCAGTGTCTTCCCTGCCACATCACCGGACCTGCCGCCCAGACAGGACAGGAAATGCTCGCCCTTGCCCATGACCTGCGCCAGGTCGGCTGCGAATCCTGCCATGGCCCAGGCCGTGCCCATGCCCTTCAGCCAGCGGCGGCCAAAGCTGGCCAGCCGACCATGGCCACCTGCCAGCGCTGCCACAGCGGCGAGCATGACGACAGATTCAACTTCAGCGAGGCGCTCTCCCGCCTGCGCTGCGGCGCCGACTGAACAGAGGACATAAAAAAGGCCAGGAGACAAGTGTCTCCTGGCCGAAAATCACTGCACTCCGCGGTGGTTATTTCACTTCTTCAAAATCCGCATCCACCACGTCATCGTCATCCTTCTTTGCCCCACCGGCCTGACCGGCAGCGCCTTCCGCGCCTTCCGCAGCCTTATCCTTGGTGGCCTGGGCATACATCATCTCCGCCAGCTTATGGGAGGCCTGGGTCAAAGACTCAAGCCCTTTCTTGATCGCCTCCACATCCTCGGACTCCATGAGCTTCTTGAGGCTGTCGATCTCGGTCTGAACCTTGCCCTTGGTCTCGCTGTCAACCTTGTCGCCCAGATCCTTCATGCTCTTTTCCGTGGCATAGATCATGGAATCCGCCTGATTCTTGGTTTCAACCAGCTCCTTGCGCTTGCGGTCCTCGTCGGCATGGGCCTCGGCATCCTTCTGCATCCGCTTGATCTCTTCCTCAGAAAGCCCGCTGGAGGCGGTAATCCGGATGGATTGCTCCTTGCCGGTGCCCATATCCTTGGCGGAAACATGGAGAATGCCGTTGGCGTCGAGATCAAAGGTAACCTCGATCTGCGGCACCCCGCGCGGGGCCGGGGGAAGATCTGTCAACTCAAACCGCCCGATGGTCTTGTTGTTTGCCGCCATCTCGCGCTCACCCTGAAGCACATGGATGGAAACTGCGGGCTGGCTGTCCGCCGCCGTTGAGAACACCTGACTTTTCTTGGTCGGGATGGTGGTGTTCTTCTCGATGAGCTTGGTCATCACCCCACCCAGGGTCTCAATACCCAGAGACAACGGAGTAACGTCGAGGAGCAGCACATCCTTGACATCGCCCTTGAGCACCCCGCCCTGTACTGCGGCACCGATGGCCACAACCTCATCCGGGTTCACGCCCTTATGGGGATCCTTACCGAAGATCTCCTTAACCTTTTCCTGCACCTTAGGCATCCGGGTCATGCCGCCGACCAAGATCACCTCGTCGATATCCGCCGCACTGATCCCTGCATCCTTCAGGGCAATCTGACAGGGTTTAACCGTGCGCTCGATCAGATCCTCCACCAGGCTTTCCAGCTTGGCGCGGGAGAGCTT
Source organism: Deltaproteobacteria bacterium (assembly GCA_026388695.1). Classification (GTDB taxonomy): domain Bacteria; phylum Desulfobacterota; class Desulfobulbia; order Desulfobulbales; family Desulfurivibrionaceae; genus Thiovibrio. The sequence continues at coordinate 18,878 of JAPLJH010000009.1, forward strand.
CATCTGCAGATGCTTGGGGCCGGAGGCATCCGCCGTGATAAAGGGCAGGTTGATGTCGGTCTCCATGGTGGTGGAAAGCTCCATCTTCGCCTTTTCCGCCTCTTCCCGCAGACGCTGCAAGGCCATATTGTCGGTACGCAGATCAATCCCCTGATCCCGCTTGAACTCATCGGCAATCCAGTTAACGATGCGCATGTCGAAATCTTCGCCGCCGAGAAAGGTATCGCCGTTGGTGGATTTCACCTCGAACACGCCATCGCCGATCTCCAACACCGAAACATCAAAGGTGCCACCGCCCAGATCGAACACCGCAATCTTTTCCTCGCCTTTTTTGTCCAAGCCGTAGGCCAGGGCTGCGGCGGTAGGCTCGTTGATGATCCGCTGCACATTGAGACCCGCAATCCGACCCGCGTCCTTGGTGGCCTGACGCTGGGAATCGTTGAAATACGCGGGCACGGTGATGACCGCCTCGGTGACTTCCTCGCCAAGATATTCCTCCGCGGTCTGCTTCATCTTGGTAAGGATCATGGCAGAAATCTCGGCAGGGGTCATAACCTTGCTGTCAACCTCAACTGCTGCGTCACCGTCCTTACCGTTGACGATCTGAAACGGGCTGATCTCGATGCTCTTTTTCACTTCCGCATCGATGAACTTACGCCCGATAAGCCGCTTGATCGCATGCAATGTGCGGGTTGGATTAGTAACCGCCTGCCGCTTGGCAACCTGACCCACCAGCCGTTCTCCGCTGTTTGAAAAAGCCACCACCGAAGGCGTTGTTCTGTTGCCTTCCACATTGGCGATAACCTTGGGCTCGCCGCCTTCCATCACCGCGACACATGAGTTTGTCGTTCCTAAATCAATACCAATAATTTTTCCCATCTCAAATTCTCCTTAATATAACGGGATGAACCATCCTAATTATTCTGCAACATTACCCTTTGAAACAACGACCTTGGCCGCCCGGATAAGTCTATCCTTAAACATGTACCCTTTCTGATATTCCTGCAAAATTTGATTTTCCGGCACGTCCGCGCTGGCTTCCATGGCCACGGCTTCATGGAAATTCGGATCAAAGAGTTGCCCCTCGCCTGCCAGAGGTTTTACCCCAAATTTTTCCAGGGTATTAAGCAGGCCTTTGCAGGTCATTTCCACCCCGGCCAGGAGGGTCCCAGCATCAGGGGAACACTTGCACTGGTCAACGGCACGTTCGAGGTTGTCGAGAGAAGGAAGAATCTCCCGGAGGATGGTTTCTTCCGCATACTTGAGTGCTGTTTCCCGCTCTCGCTGCATTCTTTTTTTGAAATTATCCTGCTCCGCCGCCATGCGCAGCAGCTTGTCCTCCAGCTCCAGATTCCTTTCCAAGGCTTTTGCCAACAGAACGGAGACATCTTCCGCCTCGGCCTGCTCTTTCCCAGAGCTGTCCTGCTCAAGGCCTTCTTCTGTTTTTTCTTCTTGCTCAGCCACCCGTATCTCCTTTCCCGCGCAACAAACCCTTTGGGGATGTGCGAATCGAACTGTATCCCTTTGCAATAACTTGATTTTTCCAAACAATTTCAGGTTGGTGTCCAACAATAAGTATGCTCTTTTTCATTGTCAAGACAACAGGCGGGATTTGTCGATTGCCAAAAAAGTCGGCCCGACAACACATTCCTTGCGGCAACTCTCTGTTTTTGCGTATTTACAATGCAACGTTATCCCGTAATCCCACAACGGCATGATCCCGTGCGTGAAAAAAATTTTAGACATTTACGAATTCACCGATAATGACAGTAGCCGCTATTCACCAATATCTTGCAACCTCAGGACCAATACCAATGCGACTCGGAATAGTTATCCCCCTCTCTTTATGTGTCGCCCTAATTCCCTTGGCCAGCAGCGCGGATATGCTCCCGATCAAAAAACTCCGGGCAGGGCTGCCCCCCTATGCCGTGACAGAAAAGATCGCCCGGCACAACGATCAGATTGTGGCCAGCAGGCCTGTAGACGAACCACTGCGGATACCAGGCACCCCGCACATGATCTGGTTGGCTGATTGCGATGCCCGCGTGCAGCCGACCCTGTTCTATCCTGATCCGGTTGACACGATCTATACGGTCAGAAATCCCGGCAATCAACTCTCGCTGTCCACCGGTGCGATTGACTACGGGGTCAACGCGCTCCTCGCTCCTGTTCTGCTCATCACCGGCAATACCAACAGCGACAGCCTCCGGCTTTTTGCAAAAGGGTATAGCCACCTAGGACCTGACCTGCGTCATGACCTGGACGGACTGCGCATTGCCCTGGGGGAAAACTCAGCAGCCGGTGGGGTTGGGGCACAGACAGAGCCGATACTAGTGGAAAAGAATGTTGATTTTCAGGTAGCCACAGCCATGAAACGGTATGAGCAAAGAATAGAAAGCGGCAGGCTGGTGGTGATCGGGGCTGTTATCGACCTGAACAACCAGTACGGACGCGGACTCAATCGCCTGATCATCATCAACATCAATGGGGAAACCGAGCCGGAAAGATTGCGGGTCATGCACCATCTCGCCAGGCTGGACAAACGGTTGCTTGGCCTGGTTGGCCGCAAACCATGGGAAGAGGCAAACCAGGAGACCACATCTCCCATCACCCCGAACAAGCCAAGACACAAGAAACCCACCAAAAAGGGAAGCGCCAGAAAAAAATAACGCCAAAATCTTTCGCTGTGCATATTCCCACCATGACCTAAACACAAAAAAACCCCCGGACGGAAATCCCGTCCGGGGGTTTTCAAAAACCGACCTAGATATTCAGCGCCTTAGCAGCCAAAAACCTTCTGCAACGGCGGAACGGTCTGTTTCTTGCGGCTCATCATGCCGCCTATCCACATGGAGTTGCCTGCGATCTTGCCGCCGAATGCCTGCTCAATAAGTGCGGGCTCGTCGGAAACAACCAGCAGGTCGGTCCCCTCTTTCACAACATCGGTGAGCATAAACAGTACAGAGTGACGGCCATCCTTTTTGAGATCCTCAAGGGCCTTGTACAGGTCAGCGCGAATTCCGGCAACCTGATCCAAGGTGGCGAGCTCGAGCTGGCCGATGCCGACCTTCTTGCCGTTCATGTCGAAATCCTTGTAGTCACGGAAAACGAGATCCTTCATGGGGATACCGTCAATGGAAGACTTGGCCTTCAACATCTCCATGAAAAGCGCATCGGTGTCGGCAACGCCGGCGATGGTTTTCAGGGCGGCAACCGCAGCCTTGTCAGGAGCGGTGCAGGTGGGGGATTTGAAGTTCACGGTGTCGCTCAGGATGGCGGAGAGCATGGCGCCGGCGATGTCCTTGGGCAGGGCAACGTTGTTGTTCTTGAACATTTCGTACAGCACGGTGCAGGTGCAGCCGACCGGCTGAGCGTTGAACACGATGGGGTTGTTGGTGGTGATGTCGCCGATCTTGTGGTGATCGACAATGGCGACAACCTCGGCGTCCTTGATGTTTGCCGGAGCCTGACCGATATCGCTGAAATCGACCAAGGCAACTTTCTTGCCCGCAGCGTCCATCATGGTCTGGGGCGCGGCAAGGCCGAAGTTCTTGAGAACGGTGGTGCTCTCGGGATTCAGCTTGGCTGCCTCAATCTGCATGCAGGCAATGGCATCGGTGCCGGTTGCCTTCAGATAATGGGCGTAAGCAATGGCCGCAGCAACGGAATCGGTATCGGGATTTGAATGGCCAACAACACAAACTGACATGGTGATCCTCCTTAAAAAATTTTTATTGAATCAAAAACATCCTGTTATGATTCCGGAACAAAGACCTTTCTGAAATCATAAAAAATATGCGCACTTCCTTCGGAATGCTCAACACCGTATTACAACTAAAACGCGCAAAGAATAGTGCTATTGGAATAGAGAGTCAAGAGGAAAGACGCGTCAGACAGCGACAATCATCCCGCACACCACACAAAGATTTAAGGCCCCGATATTACATGATAATTCCAACAAACTCCGACCAGCCCTGGTTTTATCTTGCCCCACAACCCCTTTTTATGTAACAATTCTACAGAGACTGAATTTCCCTAAAGGCAAACCCTGTCAACCGTTGAGCGTACCCCATGAAGGATAAAGAAGAGGCACAAGAGGCGGCTACAACTCCCAAAGCCCCCAAACGCCCCAAAGTCTTGGTCGCAGAGGATAACCCCGTGGTGCGTAAGGGGTTGAATAATTTTCTGGTCAAATGGGGCTACGAACCCATCGAGGCGGATAATGGCGACACCGCCTGGAACACCCTAGAAAATGACGCCACCATAGCCTTGGCCATTCTGGACTGGAACATCCCAGGCCTCAGCGGCATGCAGGTTTGCCAACGTATTCGAATGCGCACGGATGGACCGTACGTGTACACGGTCATCTTCAGCGCCCGCAGCTCCATTGAGGAGCAAGTCCTTGCTCTAGAAGGCGGGGCTGACGACTATCTGGTCAAACCAGCCAAGCCCTCGTTGCTCCGGGCAAGACTCGGGGTTGGCCTGCGGATTCTGGCTTTACTGGCTGCCCCCAAGGCCGGGCCCACCAAATAAGCCGAAACAACCATCCCTACCTCCATGACTCCCCGCAAATGTGTGCTTTTTGATTTGGACGGCACACTCGTTGACAGCCTCGCCGATTTGGCGGATTCGATGAATCGTGTCCTGACCCGCCAGGGGTTCTCTCCCCATCCAATACAGGCCTACCGCTATTTTGTCGGAAACGGGATCACCAAGCTGGTCCAACGCGCCCTGCCTGCGGAGGCCCAGCAACAGGATATTATCCAGGATTGTGTCCAAAAAATGCGCCAGGAATACGCCATGCACTGGGCTGACACAACACGTCCCTATCCCGGCATTGCCGAATTGCTCGATACCCTCGCAATCCGGGGGATACAGATGGCAATCCTCTCGAACAAACCCGACGAATTAACCCAGGAAGTTGTCAGGACGCTTCTGCCGGATTGGGATTTTGCCACAATTGCAGGAGCCAGGGAAACAATTCCCAAAAAGCCTGACCCTGCCGGAGCATTGCGCATCGCCAATCTGCTACATCTTGAACCGGCAGATTTTCTCTATCTGGGTGACACCAACACCGACATGCAAACAGCACGGGGAGCCCGGATGTTTGCCATTGGGGCGCTTTGGGGTTTTCGCACCGCAGGCGAGCTGAAAGAACATGGAGCCCAAGCCTTGCTTACCGTGCCGATGGAGCTGTGCCCACTACTGGACCACACTCCGTAATCGAACGAACATAGCAAGATTCTGCCCGGCACAAGGTCGCCGCACAGGCTACCCAGAAAACAGAGCCCCACCAACCCGCTAGGCGCTGAGCCGCTCGGCCTCTTTTACCTTTCGGATCTCGCAGGCCATCTGGAACGCCTTTTCCTTCCCGTTTTTATTCACGGAAACGGAAGTCTTGCCCTGTTTACCAACGCGATTCACCCAACTCACTTCATACCGGTTCAGCTTCTCGTTAAACCGGACGCCCACAACACCGGTGGTGGTGTTGCTCACTGTGACAAGATGTTTGTCGGTTCGGATTTTTCCGATCTTTTTTTCCATGGTATCCCGCCAGGTAAGGGCTGCCAGCAGGCTAGAATAGCGCCCGCCGCATTTACCATCGGAAAAAAATTTAGAATGCGTTGTCCCTTGAAAACGAACCCGCACATACCAGCCGTGCGTCCGCTTGTCTTCCTGATCGATCCGCGCCACATCCTTGTGTTTTTCAAGTATAACCTTCTTTGCCATGTCCACTCACCTCGCACAGGTTCAAAACCACTGAAAATGCCATGCCCAACGGTCCCATTGGCAACACGGCCCCCCCTGCGCCAAACACCATTTCTTTCACACATGCATCAATAATTAAGAACGAAGAAACAACAGGATTCTTCGATGAAGGATTTATCTATATCCAATTAAGAATCTTTTTGCAAGTCGCAGCAAGCTGCTGTTTTTAAGTGCTGTCTGTGCCAGACTACCACAAAAAAACACAGGCTGCAGGTATATACACCTAGTTCCATACTGAAAAATTCAATACCAACGAGCCCTACAAATTAGCACCAACCACATGCAACTAACTGAAAAAACAACAAAATACGATGCCTACGCGCACAAACACAACCTAACAATAAATACTGTTCTGCCATCTCTCCCCGGAAGCCATAGCCCCACACATTCAACCGCCGGCTAATTGCAATTTCCCTCACAATCTCATTTTTCCCAATATCCAGGATACTGACATATGTCAGCGGTTGACTTCTTCTCATCCCCACCATGATCTGGTATATAAGGACCTCTTGGGGATCAGCGACCGAATGCACATAAAGACATCCCAGCCCGATAATCCTGGAATTATGGCGAACCAATACTTACAGCCCCGCGTACTTACCGCCACCGACCCTTTCCTTCAAACAAACACAGGCAGGCCCATGACACCCACTGCGGAAAAATTCCTTGACCTCCTTGAGATTATTAGCCGTCTTCGAGCCCCAGACGGCTGCCCCTGGGATAAAAAACAGACCCCTCAGACCTTTAAGCAGTATCTTGTCGAGGAAACCCACGAACTGCTGGAAGCAATCAACGACGACAACCCCAGCCACATCTGCGAGGAACTGGGAGATCTCCTTTTTCAGGTTATTTTCCTCAACAACCTCTACCAGGAAAAAAATCTCTTCGCCCTTTGTGATGTCATTGACTCCATTTCCGCCAAAATGATCCGCCGTCACCCCCATGTGTTCGGCAGTGAAACCGTAGACTCGGAACAGGCGCTTCGCCAGCAGTGGCAGACGATAAAAAACCAAGAAAACGAGCAGAAGGAACAGCCCCGGCATTTCCTGGACTCCATCCCCAAAAGCCTGCCAGCCCTGCGCAGGGCGCAACGGGTCGCAGACCGGGTGGCCAGGGAGGGCTTTGACTGGCCGAATCTTTCCGGGGCATTAGGCAAAGTGAGCGAAGAATTTCAGGAACTACAGGATACCTTTGCCCATGGGACGCGTGAACAGATCAAAGAGGAGTTCGGCGACCTCCTCTTTGCCCTCGCGGTTGTGGCGAGGAAGGCGGATATCGACGGCGAAGACGCCCTGCATGAGGCAACGCACAAATTCACGGTCCGCTTTCGTATACTTGAAAAAAATATAACCAACCAGGGAAAGCAGATGGGTGAGTTTGACACCGGTACGCTCCTGGCACTCTGGCAACAGGCCAAAAGCGAGCCGGAATCATCTCCAGAAAACAATTGACAAACACAAGGTTAGTTGCTATCAATCGCGATTGTTTTTTTACTGTTTTTTTCCCACATACCTCTTTGCTCTTCGCATGAAACGCAAAAAGCAAGGGCCACATGACCACAAGGAGGAATCAATGCGCAGGTACGAGACAATTGTTATTGTCAGGCCGGGGGCCGGAGAAACGGAATTCTCTTCGCTTTCCGACAAGGTAACTGGAACCATCGAAAGTTTCGGCGGACTCATCGTGAGAACCGACCGGTGGGGCCTGAAGAAATTGGCCTACCCCATCAAGAAAGAAGCCCAGGGCGATTTCCTCTATATCGAATATGCCGGGCTGCCTGATGGCGTCAAGGAAATGGAACGACTCATCCGCATCGATGATCGGGTTCTAAAATTCATGACGGTAAAGACCCAGGAGGTCTTCATCCCGGATGCCCCCAAGGCAGAAGAGCCAGCAGAGCCGGAAACCAGCCCTGTAGTTGCAGACGAAGCCTCTGAATAGTTTTTGCGCCTGTCGCGTTAACTATACATATATCGAACCAACAAAGAGGAAAGACCATGGTTATCAAGAAAAAGAAAATCTTCAACCGTCGCAAGGTCTGTCGTTTCTGCACGGACAAGAGCCTGATGATTGACTATAAGGATGTCAAAACCCTTCGCAATTTTGTGACGGAACGTGGCAAAATTATACCCCGGCGCATCTATGGCAACTGCGCCCATCACCAGAGGCAGCTCACCGAGGCAATCAAGCGTGCGCGCCAGATTGCGCTGTTGCCTTATGCTGGCCAGGCCCACCAGTAAAACAGGAACCAGCCAGGAATCGTGTTTTTACGCATAGGAACCAGCAGGCAAACAGAGACCATCGGGGCTATCGCTGTCACGGCCCTCATTTTCACGGTACCGGCAGCTTTTGTCGGCCTCGAGTGGCTCCATTGCCTGATGCCTTTGCCGGCCTACTATTTCCTGAGCGTTTACGGGCAAAAACGGGGGGCAGTCATTATTGCCTGGGCCCTTGGCATTGCAGCCGGCATGACTTTCTGGACCGGAACTCTGCCGGGCCTGTTTTTCTCACTGACCCTCCTACCCATTGGCTTTATCCTTGCCAGGGCAGACAGGGAAAATGAATCGGCCCAGCGGGCCGGAATACAGAGCGTTGGCTATCTCGTCCTTATCTGGCTCGTCGCGGGTTGGCTGATCGGCATGGCAAGCAACAGCAATCCGTATTTTGACCTGCGACAAAGCCTGGACAAGGGATTCGAGGCAACCTTTGCGCTGTACCGGGATTCAGGACATTTCCCGGCCGGTGATCTTGAAGCAATCAAAGGCTTCATCACACAGCTCAGAGAACAGGTGGCACGGCTTTTCCCGGCCTTGCTCCTCGTCTCAATCATCTGCACCGTCTGGCTGAACACCGTAGTCGGCCAATGGCTACTGAGAAAAAAAGACCACTCCCGGACAGACCGGGAAGATTTAAAAAAATGGCGGCTCCCGGAATTGCTGGTCTGGCTGGTAATAATGGCAGGCATCGCACTTCTTGTCCCCGATGAAAAGCTCAACACCCTGGGCTTGAATGTGGGCTTGGTGCTCCTGGTTCTTTATCTCTCGCAAGGCCTGGCGGTTGTTTCGAGTCTGATGCAGAAATGGTCGCTGCCCCTGACGATCAGAATTATAACTTACAGCCTGCTGTTCTTGCAGGTTTACGGCATCGGCTTTGTCGCAGTGCTTGGCCTGGCTGATGTCTGGGTTGATTTCAGGAAGCCACGGCTTAAAAAAGATGTGGATGACACCTCGGTGTCTTAAATACAGAAACACACTATGAAACTGGAGGCCTTTTCAGGGTCTGCATTTTTCAGAAATAATGAATCCCGGCACAACCAGGATTCAACCGGAGGTACAACATGGAACTCATTTTAAAAGAAACCATTGACACTCTTGGCGAGGAAGGCGATGTTGTTAAAGTGAAGGACGGCTACGGTCGCAACTTCCTGATCCCCCGTCGTCTTGCCGTACTTGCCACCAAGGCAAACCTGACCACTCTGGAAAGGGAAAAAGCCGCCATTGTGGCAAGAAAGAAAGATCAGCGTGACGAGGCAGAAGCCTTGGCCAAGAAGGTGGCAGGCGCCACAGTGGTCATTGCCCATCGTTCCGGGGATGACAACAAACTCTTTGGTTCCGTCACCTCCGCTGACATTGCGGAGAAGCTTGCCGCGCTGGGCATTGAGATCGACAAGAAAAAGATCGTTCTTGACGAACCCATCAAGACCCTGGGCGTCACCATGGTGCCGGTGAAGATCGGCTACCAGATTTCTGCGGAAATCACCGTGGAGATCGTCCCCCTGGCCGCGGAATAATTCTAAAGTCCACAAGCAGAGGACGGACCTGGCCCGGCGTGTACGCCGCAGAATCCGCCCCCCTGCTTTGACCTTGGAATACGCAGGATAACCGAGTGGGGGCAGAAACCTGCCCCCATCCATTACAGCCGACGATACTCCATGGAATCTGGACCAGGCCCTTCCACCACCCACCGTCTGCCCCCGCAGAATCTTGAAGCCGAGCAATGCGTTCTCGGCTCCATCATGCTGCAACAGGGAGCCATGCCCAGGGCGGCTGAGATTCTCACCGAAGAAGATTTTTACCGCGACGCCCACAAACACATCTTTTCCGCCATGATCACCCTGTTTGACCGTGGCGAACCCCTTGATCTCATCACCATCTCCAACCTGCTGAAAGACAACAACCGATTTGAGGCGATCGGCGGCCCCACCTACCTCGCCACCCTCACCGACATCGTACCGGTCGCCGCAAACATTGCCTATTACGCCAAAATAGTGCGGGAAAAAGCCATCCTCCGTAAGCTGATCCAGACCGGCACCGAGATCGCTGGTCGCTGCTACGAGGAACAGGATGATATCGACGGCCTCCTTGATGACGTGGAAACCACCGTCTTTGAGATCTCCCGGGCCAAGAGCGGCCAGTCCTACCACTCGCTCAAGACCGTCATTTCCAGCACCTTCAAGTACATCGAACAGCTCTACGAACGCAAGGAACACATCACAGGCGTTCCCACCGAATATCACGATTTCGACAAGATGACCGCAGGCTTGCAACGCTCCGACCTCATCATCCTGGCCGGCCGTCCCAGTATGGGCAAAACAGCCCTGGCCATCAACATGGTCCAGAACGCCGCCCTGCTTCACAAGGTACCGGTGGCGGTGTTCAGCCTGGAGATGTCCAAGGAACAGTTGGGCATGCGTATGCTCTGTTCCATCAGCCGGGTTGACGCCCAGCGCCTGCGGACCGGCCACCTCAAGGAGCAGGATTGGCCCAAGCTTACCCGGGCAGTGGGCATGCTCTCAGAAGCCCCCATCTATATCGACGACACCCCGGCCATCACGGTTCTTGAGATGCGGGCCAAGTGCCGACGCCTAAAAACCGAACACAACATCGGCATGGTGGTGGTGGATTACCTGCAATTGATGCGGGGCAAATCAAACTCCCAGTCCCGCGAACAAGAAATCAGTGACATTTCCCGCTCACTCAAGGCCATGGCCAAAGAGCTCAGCATCCCGGTTATGGCTCTTTCCCAGCTGAACCGCAGCCTGGAAAGCCGCCCCAACAAAAGGCCACAGCTTTCCGACCTGCGTGAGTCGGGCGCCATCGAGCAGGATGCCGATTTGATCATCTTCATCTATCGAGATGAGGTCTACAACAAAGCGGAAGACAACCCGAGAAAAGGCATTGCCGAGGTCATCATCGGCAAGCAACGTAATGGCCCGACCGGCACCGTGGAGCTGGCCTTTCTTGACCGCTTCACCTCCTTTGAGAACCTTGCCCAGCATAATTTTCCATCAACCGAATAACTGAACAGGGCTGAGAACGGACTGCTAGCCGCCCAAAAAAATCATGGCGCAACACCCGTGCCTCAGCGCTGAACCCCCGGATCGCGAATATGAAATACGATTTCAAGGCCATTGAAGAAAAATGGCGCAGCCACTGGCTTGACAACTCCACCTACACCGCAACCGAAGATCCCACCCGCCCCAAATACTATCTCCTGGAGATGTTCCCCTACCCCTCTGGCCGCATCCACATGGGGCATGTCCGCAACTACACCATCGGCGACGTGGTGGCCCGCTACAAACGGATGAAGGGCTTCAACGTCCTGCACCCCATGGGCTGGGACGCCTTCGGCCTGCCCGCCGAAAATGCGGCGATCAAGCACGATACCCATCCGGCCAAATGGACCTACGAAAATATCGACTACATGAAGCAACAGTTGCAACGCATGGGCTTCAGCTACGACTGGGACCGCGAACTCGCCACCTGCAACGATAAATACTACCGCTGGGAACAGCTGCTGTTCATCAAGATGTACGAAAAGGGGTTGGTCTACCAGAAGGTAACCACGGTCAACTGGTGCGAGACCTGCCAGACGGTGCTGGCCAACGAGCAGGTCATTGACGGCGCCTGCTGGCGTTGCGACAATGCCGTGCTCCCCCGGGAGATGAACAGCTGGTTTTTTAAGATCACCGACTACGCCGAGGAGCTGCTTGCCGGTTGCGACACGCTCACGGGCTGGCCGGAAAAAGTCCTCACCATGCAGCGCAACTGGATCGGCAAGAGCGTGGGCGCCGAGGTGAATTTCCCCCTTGAAAACTCCGACAAAGCCCTCACCATCTTCACCACCCGACCGGATACCATCTTTGGCGCGACCTTTATGTCCATCGCCCCGGAACACCCATTGGCCCTCACCTTGAGCGCAGGCACTCCCCAAGAGGCGGCGATCAAGGAGTTCGTTGCCCGGATCAAGATCGAAAAACAGCGGCAGAAACCGGAAGACGAGCCGGAAAAAGAGGGGGTCTTCACCGGCGGCTACTGCCTCAACCCCTTCACCGGTGAGCGTTTGCCGGTATATGTGGCCAATTTCGTGCTCATGGAATACGGAACCGGCGCGGTGATGGCAGTCCCTGCCCATGACCAGCGTGACTTCGAGTTCGCCCGGAAATACGGGATTGAGATCAAGGCCGTCATCCAGCCCGAAGGCGAGCCGTTAGACCCAGCCGCCATGACCGAGGCCCACGAAGGCCCAGGCACCCTGGTCGCCTCCGGGGAGTTCACCGGCCTGCCTTCCGACCAGGCCAAGACCGCCATCACTGCGGCGGCCACGGAAAAAGGCTTCGGCTGCCAGCGCACCACCTTCCGCCTGCGCGACTGGGGCATCTCCCGCCAGCGCTACTGGGGCGCACCAATCCCCATGCTCCACTGCGCCCATTGCGGCGTGGTGCCGGTGCCGGAAAAAGACCTGCCCATCAGCCTGCCCACCGATGTCCAGTTTGACAAATCCGGCAAATCGCCCCTGCACACTCTGGAAAGCTTCTACCAAACCACCTGCCCTCTCTGCCACGGCCCGGCCCGGCGCGAAACCGACACCATGGACACCTTTGTCGAGTCCTCCTGGTATTTTGCCCGCTACGTCTCCCCCCGCTGCACCGACGGGGTCCTGGATAAAACCAAGGCCGATTACTGGCTGCCGGTGGATCAGTACATCGGCGGGGTGGAACATGCCATCCTCCACTTGCTCTATTCCCGTTTTTTCACCAAGGTCCTGCGCGATCTCGGTTATCTATCCATCGACGAACCCTTCACCAACCTGCTCACCCAGGGCATGGTCATCAAAGACGGCACCAAGATGTCCAAATCCAAGGGCAACGTGGTGGACCCCAACGATCTGGTGGAAAAATACGGGGCTGACACGGTCCGCCTCTTCAGCCTGTTCGCCGCCCCGCCAGAGCGTGATTTGGAGTGGAGCGATCAGGGGGTGGAAGGAGCCTACCGTTTTTTAAACCGGGTGCACCGTCTGGTTGATGAAAATATCAGCGTCTTTGCCAAGCCTGCCACTGGCTTGCCGCAGGAGATGAATACGGCCAGTGCCGCCCTGCACCGGAAAACCCATCAGACCATCCGCAAATTCGGGGCCGACATCGAGGCGAAGTTCCATTTCAACACCGCCATCAGCTCGGTGATGGAGCTTACCAACACCCTGTACAGCCTTGCCGCCGATGAGTCCGGAGAAGCCCCTGATCCTGCGGTGATCCGCGAGGCCATCGAGGCGATGCTTGCCCTGCTCTCCCCCATGGTCCCGCATCTGTGCGCCGAACTTTGGGAGATGACAAAACACCCCACCCCCCTTGCCGAAGTGCTCTGGCCGGAGTACGATGACGAAGCGGTCCGGGAGGAGGCGATCACCATCGTAATCCAGGTAAAAGGCAAGGTCCGCAGCCAGCTCCAGGTTGCTCTGGGCACCAGCGATTCCGAGCTTGAAACAATGGCCCTGGCCGATGAAAAGGTGCAAAAATTTCTGGAAGGCCAACCGGTGCGCAAGGTGATTGTCGTGCCGAATAAACTGATCAACATCGTAATTTAGAAGCCGTTAATAAAATATTTTGTACAATTCTGGACGTTTTTTTACGGCTTCTTATGCCGGTTTATCCAGACAAAATACGCAGATTGTTTTTTTAACAACGGCTTAGCGTGCTGCCAGACACTTACGGGACCAGACCATGAAGATTCTTAACCTGAAAAACCTGAGCCTGCTCCTTGTCCTGCTAATTATCGCCGGATGCGGCTACCACAACCCCAACATGCTGCCGCCGGACAAACAGGGCAAAGTTCTCAAACTCCATGTTCCCATCTGGCCCAACCCGACCAATGAAATCAGACTTGCCTCCGACATCAACAATGCCCTGCAAGACTGGCTCGGCCAGAGCAAACAGTTCACCCTGGTGAACAGCTCCGGGGAAGCCGATTATGTTTTGAACGGTAAAATAAACGCGGTGAGTTATACCGGCCGGGCCTATGACGCCAAAGACCGAGCCCAAGCACTTATTGCCACCCTGAGCGTTAGCTACAGCGTCACCGACACCAGTAACGGCAAGACGGCCTGGCAGTCCAACTTCGCCCTTTCAGAATCCTATTCCCTCCAGACCGATGCCCACAAAAAACAAGCAGTGGAAACCCTGGTGGACAATCTGGGCGAGGAAATATACATCCGCCTGTACAATGCCCTCTCCCGGTATGAGAAAAACAAAGGCCGGGAGAAGTGAGAGCCTCGGCTATCGACAAATTATGATTCGCAATATCCCGCAAGCAACAGTATATAGAAAAATTTCGTAACCATATTTGCTCCGGCAATCCCATCACCACAGAACCAGACCCTGGAGGTCCCCATGCCATCACGCAGAGAACTTGCCAATGCCATCCGCGCCCTGAGCATGGATGCCATCCAGAAAGCCAAATCAGGCCATCCCGGCGCACCCATGGGCATGGCCGACATTGCCGAAGTCCTGTGGAACGACTTTCTCAGCCATAATCCCGTCAATCCCAAATGGGCCAACCGCGACCGCTTTGTTCTCAGCAACGGCCACGGCTCCATGCTGCTGTACTCACTGCTCCACCTCAGCGGCTACGACCTGCCCATTGAGGAGATCAAAAATTTCCGCCAGCTGCACGCCAAAACCCCGGGCCACCCGGAATACGGCTACGCCCCGGGCATCGAGACCACCACCGGCCCCCTGGGCCAGGGGATCGCCAACGCGGTGGGCATGGCCATAGCGGAAAGGACTCTGGCAGGCCAGTTCAACCGGCCAGGCCACGCGGTTATCGACCATCACACCTATGTGTTTCTGGGCGACGGCTGCATGATGGAGGGCATCTCCCACGAAGCCTGCTCCCTGGCCGGCACCCTGGGGCTGGGCAAGCTCACCGCTCTCTACGATGATAACGGCATCTCCATCGACGGCGAGGTGCAGGGCTGGTTCACCGACAACACCCCCATGCGCTTTCGCGCCTATGGCTGGCATGTTATCGAGGCTGTGGACGGCCATGACGGCGAGGCAATCAAAAAAGCCATTGCCGAGGCAAAGGCCGTAACGGACAAACCCACGCTCATCTGCTGCAAAACCGTGATCGGCTGGGGCTCCCCCAACAAGCAGGGCAAGGAAGACTGCCACGGCGCCCCCCTGGGTGACGCGGAGATCGCCCTGGTTCGCGAGACCATCGGCTGGCCCCACCCGGCCTTTGAGGTCCCGGCTGAGATCTATGCCGGTTGGAACGCGAAAGACAAGGGCGCGGCCAGAGAAGCCGAATGGAACACCCGCCTGACCGCCTACAAAGCCGCCCACCCGGAGCTTGCCGCCGAGCTTGAGCGCAGACTTTCCGGCCAACTCCCGGCAGACTGGCAGACAAAGGCCGGAGCCTACATCGACGGCATCAACGCCAAGGCGGAAAAGGTCGCCACCCGCAAGGCCTCCCAGAACTGCCTCAACGGCTACGGCCCAATGCTGCCGGAATTCCTCGGCGGCTCAGCCGACCTGGCGTGCAGCAATCTGACCCTCTGGTCCGGCTGCAAGGGCATCAACACGGATGCAGGCGGCAACTACATCTATTACGGGGTCCGCGAATTCGGCATGTGTGCCATTGCCAACGGCATTTCCCTACACGCCGGCTTCATCCCCTACACCGCGACATTCTTGATCTTTTCCGAATACGCCCGCAACGCCCTGCGCATGGCAGCGCTCATGAAGCAGCGCTCCATATACGTCTTTACCCACGACTCCATAGGACTCGGCGAAGACGGCCCCACCCACCAGCCCATCGAGCAGGCAGCGACGCTCAGGATGATCCCGAACATGGGTGTCTGGCGGCCCTGCGACGCAGTAGAAACGGCAATGGCCTGGAAGATCGCCATTGAGCGCAGCACCGGCCCCACCTGTCTGCTGCTCTCCCGACAGAACCTGCCCCACCAGCCGCGCACTGCGGAACAGCTGGCCAACATCGCCAAGGGCGGCTATGTCCTGCTTGATTGCGGCTGCGGCACCCCGGACGCCATCCTCATCGCCACCGGCTCCGAGGTCGAGCTTGCCGTGGCGGCGGCTGCGGAGCTTAAAGCCAAGGGCAAAAAAATCCGCGTGGTCTCCATGCCCAGCACCGATTGTTTCGAGGCCCAGAGCAAGGAATACCAGCAATCCGTGCTGCCGGATGCGGTCCAGGCCAGGGTCGCCATCGAGGCCGGAGTTACCGGCGGCTGGTACCGCTATGTCGGCACCAAGGGCAAGGTCATCGGCCTCGACCGCTTTGGCGAATCCGCCCCGGCGGAGCAGTTGTTCCCCTACTTCGGCTTTACCACCGAAAATGTGATCAAAGCCGTCGAAGAAGTTTTATAAGCCGTCTACGCCAGGAGCAAGGTTACAGACACCAGGAAAAACCATCCTGCCCTGTAATCTTGCTCCTTTTATTTTGAGCCTCCCACCATGTTTTCCATCGGCACCCTCCACATCGACAACCCCTTTATCCTCGCGCCATTGGCCGGTTACAGCGACCTCGCTTTCCGTCTCCAGTGCCGGGAACATGGCGCCGCGCTCTGTTTTTCTGAGATGATCAGCTGCCACGGCCTCCATTACCGGCAGCAGAACACCCTGGACTTGCTCAGAACCGTACCGACTGAGCGTCCCGTGGCCATGCAGCTTTTTGGCAGTGAGCCGGAGATCATGGGTGAAGCGGCGACCATCCTTTCTGAATACCCCATTGACTGCATCGACATCAACATGGGCTGCCCGGCAAGAAAGGTCATCAAAAAAGGGGCGGGCTGTTATCTCATGAAACTCCCCGTTTTGGCTGCAAAGATTATTCGGGCTGTGGTGCAAGGTTCTTCTCTGCCGGTGACGGTCAAATTCCGCTCCGGCTGGGACCACAAGGCCATTACCGCCTGCGACTTCGCTAAAATGGCCGAAGACAACGGGGCAGCCGCAATCACGGTCCATGCCCGGACCTGGAGCGACGGCTTCAGCGGCACTGCCGACTGGCAAATCATCAGCCAGGTGAAACAGTCGGTTACCATCCCGGTGATCGGCAACGGCGATGTCCAATCCCACGCTGATGGATTGCGGATGCTGGCGGAAACCGGCTGCGACGGGGTAATGATCGGCCGGGCCGCCCTGGGTGCGCCCTGGATCTTCTCCGCCGATGCACCGGAAAACCCCTCCCTTGTCTTCCGACTCGCGGCCTTGAACCGCCACCTGGCCCTCATCGCAGAGCACCAGCCCGACACCCCGCCGTCCCAAATCAAAAACCACGCGGGCCGGTATTTCAAGGGGGTGGTGGGCGGGGCGGAAATCAGGCGACAGATATTCAACCAGACCTCCTATGCTGGCCTGCGGGAACTCATTGATGCTTTCGCCAATCCCACCGCAATAGCATAATATTCCGAGCTTCTTGCCCCAGCCTTACGTTGACGTAGCCAAGTCGTTTAGGTACACTGGCGTCAATCAAGCATCGACAGACCACGGATGCGCCATGGCTTGCCAGAAGATGCCGGAACCACACATACATGAACACACCGTCCCCCAGCACCAATCCTGAACGCTGCTCTCCTCCTCTGAGGCCCAGAAAATTGTTGGGCGGACTGCTACTGTTCGCCATTACCCTGTTGTTTGCCCAATCGTCCTTTGCTGCTGTCGCCTTTCGCGCTGCCACCTCCGCCAGCGCCAGTGGTGGAGTTTCCGTTATCACCCATGTGGCCACCGGCTCCACAGCCAATGCGGCAAATGGCGATGTCACACCAACCTTGCCTGCCGGTATTCAGTCCGGTGATTTGTTGCTTTGCCTGGTGGAATCCCATGACACAGTGCAGCCCAGTGCCCCATCGGGATGGTCTTCCGTTTATTCCCTTACGGGCACAGCCCATCGCGCTTCGCTGTTTTACAAGATCGCCAACACACCGGAATCAAACCCCCTTATTACCCACAGCGGCGGGAATAGCATTATCGCCCAATGCTCGGCCTTCCGTGGGATAAATCAGGCCATCCCCTTTGACGTGGTCTACACCAACACCAATGCCCAATACACAGCCTCAGGCTTACAGATCAACACCGGAACCCTGACCACCCTTACTCAAGGAAGCCTGCCGCTTTTTGCCGCCCACATCAACAACAATCCAAGCAACCTGTCAGTGACAACCACCGGCGGGTTAACTTGGTCGCAGTCCTTTTATTCGCGGACCGGTAGTGGATTAGACTCAGGAATAGGTCTTTTTTACGCAGCCCAACCAGCACCTGGAGCCATCGGGCCATTACAAGCCACAGCCAACAACCAGCCAGGAGAAAGCCACGGCGTACTGCTGGCTCTCAGGCCTGCCGCGCCAAATACCCTGACCATCAGCACACCAACAGGGACGATTACCAACGATGCAATGATCGCCACCATCGCCATCCGGCCATGCAGCAACACCAGCGGCGGGGCCTGCACCACCACTCTTACCGCACCTGCCGGATGGACTCAGGTGCGGGGAATCGACACCCCTACCGGCGGTGGCACAGGCGGCTACGGCAGCCGTCACTTCGTATACCGCCGCACCGGCACAGCTCCAGAGCCAGCAAACTATACCTGGAGCATAGGCGGAAACCCGGCTCACGCTGGCGCGGTAGGCGGTATTCTGAGCTTTTCGGGAGTGGACCCCACCAATCCTGTTGTTGCCGAGGCCGGACAAACAACAGCAAACGCCTACACCCACACCGCCCCGAGCATCGACACCGGCACGGTCACCGGCACCATGCTGGTCAGCTCCCACTCTTCAAACTCTTCCGGAACCTGGACGCCGCCACCGCCTCCTCCCACTGGAATGACAGAAAGAATCGACATTCCCTCCCTCGCGGTTCCAGACGTTCTGGGCATTTCCATCGAGACCAACACCGAATTACGTACAGCATCGGGAGTAACCGGCACACGCACAGCAACCATTTCCAATCCGCCGACCAGCGATACCGGCGCAGCTCACATGCTGGCCTTACGACCCACCATTATCGCTGCACTGGACCACTTCACTCTCACCGTCGGCGGCTCTGCCTCCACCTGCACCCCGCAAACAGTGACCATTACCGCTTATGACGCATCAAACATCATACTTAAAAGCTACACAGGCACAGTAAGCATCACTACCTCCACCAATCATGGCGACTGGTCGGACACGGTCATGCCCACCACTCTCAACAATGGAACCATCGATGATGGCGCGGCAACCTACGCCTTTGTCGGCGGTGACTCTGGCACTAAAGAACTCCAACTGACCAATGATCATGCGGACAATCTGACCATCACCGTTCAGGACGGCACCGCAACTGCCACCTCGGCTACAGTGACCTTCAGCGATAATGCCTTCGTCATCACCCCCACCACATCAACAGGCGGCGTGGCCAACAGCACCGAACTCGTAGCCGGACGGAATCACAATTTCAAGATCGAGATGTGGCGAAAAAATCCAGGGGGGAATTGCAACATTGCCTCAGGCTACAATGGAACAAAAAATCTCGATGGCTGGATTACCCGCGATACGCTGGACCCTAATGGCACCGCACCCACCATTGGAGCAGTAAGCCTGCCTTCCAGCGCACCAGCGGTGAGTGCCGCTTCGAACAACCTTACCAATATTAACTTCACCAATGGCACGGCAACTATCACCATATCCACAACCGATGTGGGCAAGTACATGCTCAATCTACGCGACGACACCCGCTCCTTTGCTGGGGCAACGAATATTGGCGGAGCCTCGGATGTCCTCATCGTCCGGCCCTTTGGCCTTGGCTTTACGAACATCAACAAAAGCGGCACCAGTAATCCCGGCGGCACAGCCTCCAGCGGCAATGCCTTTGTGGCTGCGGGAGACACCTTCTCCGCCACAGTCGGCGGCTATCTCTGGGCCTTAGCCGATGACACGCTCAACGACGGCATCCCGGATGCCGGAGCAACCATTACCGACAACGGCCTGACCCCAAGTTTTGCTTATAGCACGGCACTTGTGTCGGCGATCCACACGCCAGCAAGCGGATCAAGCGGGACACTCAGCGGCACCACCACAATTCCCCAAGCAAATTTTTCAGGCGGCAAAACAACGATAAGCGATCTCGCTTGGAATCAGGTGGGCAGCCTGTATCTGGATGCCACCACTACAAGCTACCTTGGCGTTGTCGGAGTGAACGTAACTGGCCGCAGTTCGTCCATTGGCCGGGTCTATCCCCATCATTTCTCCGTGGCTTCCAGCAGCGTCACCGCAGCCTGCAACGGCTTCACCTACATGGACCAGCCTAAGCTACAAATTGCCTATACCCTGCAAGCCGAAAAACTTGGCAACGGAGTAACCAGCAACTACGATAACAACACGCTTGGCTATACCCTGGTTGCCACGCCTGCATTGGCGGCGGAAAACAACAATGCAGGCGTCAATCTCGCCAGCCGCATTATTACCAGCAGCAGCCCAAAATGGACGACCGGACAGTATATTTTTAACGATTCAAGCGCCAAATTCGTACGCGCCACCCCACCCGCCCCCGATGGGCCCTATGACATCTTGCAACTCGGAGTAAACACCAGCGGCGGCGATGCGGTCTTAATCCAAAATCTGGACATGCGCGCTACCACAACAGGCAACTGCACAACCATCCCCAACTGCGATGCCAAACAACTCGGGACCGCCACAAAAATGCGCTATGGGAGATTACGACCGCTCAACGCCTATGGCCCGGAAACAGGGACCATCATCATGCCGGTACACATGGAGTACTACACTGGCACAGCCTTCGTCCGCAATGTATTGGACAATAATTGCACTACCCTCTCATCTCCGGCTGACTGTACAGTTGGGACAGGCAACTACACACTCTTCAATACCGTAGGAAGCACTCCGGCCTGCACGATTGTCATCGGCACTGGTACTGCCACAACCACTCTCTCGGTTATTAAGACCCAATCCACCGACCTAAGTCCAGGCATTGCCAAGGAGGGCATCGCCAAACTGTCTTTCACCCCGACAACTCCCCCAGCTCCACCGGCGGGGAAAACCAATACTGGTTATGCCGACCTGACCGCGCTGATCACTTCTTCCCTGCCCTGGCTGCTCTACGAATGGGACGGCCTGCACACCACTTACAATGAAAACCCCGCCGGTCGAGCCAACTTCGGCATCTATCGCGGCAACGACCGAATCATCAACTGGCGGGAGATCATTCGCTGAGCCATGACCATGATCCCTTGCCCATACAGAACAAGCCGACAACACGGCTTCACCCTGATCGAACTGGTCATGATCATTGTCATTCTCGGCATCTTGTCCGCCGTGGCCTATGAGCGTTGGCCCGTGGGCATGGAGGAAGCGGCGGCGGTAAAGGAATTCAAGCGAGCGGTGCGCTATGCTCAGCACAAGGCCATGACCCGGCAGTTCACCACTGCGGCGGCAGCTTGGGGGATAACCGTTTCAGCAAACCGCTATACTGTCCAACGGAAGAACGCCAACTGCCTGCTTCCTGCCGATGCCGCAGACCGAGATAAATGCGCGGAAGAAACATACCAAACCCGGGCGCTGAATGACAAAAGCAACACTTCCATCACCGGCCCCACCCTCTCGGTCTGGTTCAATGGCCTGGGAGAACCCATCGATCCGGCGGGCGCCCCCTTATTACCACCCTTACCAGATATAACTTTTACCATCAAAGCGGATGGCAGCGGCACGCCCATCAATGTCCATCTGCGCACCGGATATGTGGAGTAGCATGAAACACGACGCATACACACCTGCCGCGAACCGCGGCTTCACCCTGATCGAGATTGTCATCACCATCGTCATTCTCGGCGCGGTTGCCGGAATCCTAGTGCCGTTCTTCAACGCCATCGTCCACAGCCCCGATCCGGTGATCCGGGAACGGGCCATCTCCCTGGGACAGGCCATGATGGATGAGATCATGGCTAAACGCTGGGATGAAAATACCCCCATGGGTGGAGGACCAATTTGCACAG
Source organism: Deltaproteobacteria bacterium (assembly GCA_026388695.1). Classification (GTDB taxonomy): domain Bacteria; phylum Desulfobacterota; class Desulfobulbia; order Desulfobulbales; family Desulfurivibrionaceae; genus Thiovibrio. The sequence continues at coordinate 40,924 of JAPLJH010000009.1, forward strand.
GAGAAAGCCCCACCTTGGTGGCAAGACCAAAGCTCATCGATCCCACCTGTGCCATAACCGCAACACTACAACCGGCACCGCCGCCCGCACACTTCATCCCGGAAGAAGCTACCCGCCAAGACTACGATGATGTGGACGATTACGATGGGTTGAGCGAGCCAGTGGCCGGAAAATTCTATGACCAGAACGGTAATCCATTTACTTTACCCCTCGGGTATACACGAACAGTATCGGTGCGCTATATTTCCAGCAATGCCAACCCCATCGACCAGAACACCACAGCAGCATCCCCAGGAACCACCACCGACACTAAACGGGTGGTAGTGACTATCACCTCGCCCCTCGGGGAGGTTTTTAATTTTGTGGCCGTAGCCTGCAATATCTAGGATAAGAACAACGACCATGACCCAACGCGAAAAAAGAAAAAACGGCTTCACCCTAATCGAGTTGATCATCGTCATCGTGCTACTCGGCATCGTCGGCGCCATGGGGGCCGGGTTCATCAGCTCGGCGTTCAAGGGCTTCTTTGACACCGATGCCCGCATGGAGATGTACGAGGAAGGAAAGACTGCCTTGGTGCGGATGGAACGGGAGATACATATTGCGGTACCCAATGCGGTTGATGTCTCAATCGCCGGAGACACTATCAGCTTCGGGGTAATTGATGAAACCGCCATGACCGGGGTCTTTGGCCAGTACATGGAAGAGCATCCCACCGACACAAAGACCATCACCGACCAGACCGCTCCGTTGCCGGTCATCAACCCACAATATCCTATTTTACATACCCTGATTTCGATCTACAACACAACATGGGAAGACTTTGCCGTTACTGCTAACAACCGGGTCTACAACATCATCACCCCCGCAATTCCCCCCCTTGATCCCAAGACCATGACTCTGGACCGTAATATCGGTCCGGCCTCGCCGTATGGCCGCTATTACGCCGTCCGTCCCGAGGCGGTGCGCTTCTCCGTGGCCAACGGAGTTCTGTCCCGGTCCACGGCTACAGTGACGGCAGGAAGCAATCTCGGTGGTTTTGGTGGCGCACAAACATTGGCCCAACATGTCCAACAGGCAATAGACCCAATAACAAGTAACCCAATCCACTATTTCACCTACGAACCCGGAACCTCAGCCCGGAACAGCGTGGTGGTCATCCATTTCGCTATCCACCGAACCGAGACCGACGAAACCGTAAACTTCCACAAGGAGATACAGATCCGCAATGTGCCCTGAGTATCTCGCCCCCCTTGCCAACCGGCGCGGCATCGCCCTGATCACTGCGGTGTTCGCCATTGTCATCCTCGCCCTGTTTGGGCTATTGATCGCCCGGTACACCGTGACCACCCAGATGTCGTCGGCAGAGGACTATCTCTGGGCTCAGGCCCTGTACAGCGCCGAGTCCACCATGCGACTGAATATCCTTCGCAACGATGGCGGAGGAAAGGCGGGGGGAGTAACTCCCCTTCCAGCACTGCTGCATCCAACCGTGGGTCAGATCCCAACAACAATTGTCGTCGACGACTTCACCCTTACAACTAAACCGGCAACCATCCAGGTCCAAGCCCAATACGGCACAAATGTCAGCCCTACAAATGTCAGCCGTACGGTGGAAGCGAAGTATCTCCTGTCTCAGCCATAATTCCCCCTTTTTCGCTTCTCTCTCCTACCCCCTTCCCAGAAAAATACCGAGTCCTCCGTATTGCCAGTAGTTTTTCGCCATGATAATTACTCCCAAATCGCTCCTAACCATTTAAAAATATTGTTTTTTTATTGAAAAAAAATCCATACCCCACCCCATTCGCCCAGGAAAACCATGGTTTTGTGTTATTTTTTCCTAATAAAACAATATGTTATTTCTTTGATGTCAGAAAAATATATGCTACAAAGAGATGATTTCTTTGTAAAAAGTCGACGGGAAGCGATGTTGTACCTGAACAGACACCATGGAACAGGAGGTTTTCCATTGCTTAGGCTTAACGACAAAGGCTTTACCCTCATCGAGCTCATCATCGTCATCATTCTCCTCGGGCTCATTTCCGCCACGGCGATCCCCTACTATCTCAACATCCAAAAAGAAGCGAAGATCGCCGTGGTCAAAGGCGAGCTTGCCGCCATCCGGGGCGGGCTGGAACTGGCCCACGCCAAGATACTAGCCTCCTCGATCAACACCGGACCCGACGGCACTAATCCGGACTGGCCCACCCTGGAAGAGCTGCAATTCAACGAGCTGCGCCTCAGCACCCGCCCTGCCGCCTTAAAGGGCCTGCGCATCGTCCGCAGCGATTTTTACTCCACCGAACAGAACAAGGCCCTACCGCTCTGCAACCTGCCGGACCAGACTGCGGGCATGTCCGCCAGCCCATCCGGCGTTTCCGCAAAGGCCATGGCCGATGTGCTGATAAACCCCAGACGGGCGGATGAATCCACCGGCTGGGCCTACTATCCGGGCAATGAGCGCGACACCAATGGCCGGGGGGTTGACGCCATCTTCTATGTGAACGATGACCGGCCACTCACCGACAATGTGGATTCCGCCGACAGACGACCTTCTGAGTGGTAAGGGACGCGTGAGCAGACTCTACAACACCCTGGAAAAGATCCGCATCGGTGAACCGGGCGGCTTTTCCAAAAAGAAACCAGCTCCTGCCAAGGGCCTTGGCCCAAACGTGGACCCGAGCAAGAAGCGCCGGATTGTTCTGCTGGGAGCCTCTGCCCTGCTGGCTTTGGCCCTGGTCATCTTTTTTAGCGGACCAAGGCACAAGGATGCCAAGCCGCCGGTCGCCACTGACGCTGCTGCTCCGGCGCGGATATCGGATCAGCCCGCAGAGCCAGCCCCCCAATCCGTTAACTCCCAGACGCTGCCTCAGACGCCCCCGGCTTCGCCCATAGCAGCACCGACAGGAACAGGCGCCGAACTGTACCAGCAGCTCAATAACACGGGTATTGCCCTGATTCAGGAGAATCAGCACTGGCGGGGAATCTACTTGCTCGAACAGGCCCGCAAGCAACAGCCGGAAAGGCCGGAGGCCCTGATCAACATGGCGGTGGCCCTGGCGGAACTGGGGCTGCGCGCCCCGGCCAAAAGGCTTTTCAGCGAGGCCCACGCCCTGGCGCCAAACCACCCCCTGCTCCGCCAGAACCTCGACCTCCTGGGGCAGGCGGATTTTTTTGACTCCCAATGGCTCTCTTCCCTGACCGCAGGCCAGATCCAGCCTGGGCAGGCAACGAAACCGCAATGACCAAGCGAACGGAACCATCCTTTTTATGAAGCTGCCCTTCAGCACCAGAAGATATCTCGCCCTTACCGGCGACAGCGAAAGCACCATGCTGGCAGAGGTTTCCAAGACTCCGTCCGGCGCGGCCCAACTGCATATCCTTGCCCAAACCGACAGCGCCATCACCGCAGATGTCACCATCCCCCGGTTGCTCGCCGGGGTGGGCAATCTCCATGGCCTGGTCTCCCTGTCCCTGCCCCTGGCCTTTTTTGAAGTGATCACCACCAGCATCCCGGTGATGCCCGATGGCGCGGTGGGCAAGGCCCTGCCCTACCATCTGGCCAAGGCCCTGCACCGGCCGCTCAACGAGTTTATCTACGACTGGCAGATCACGGGCCGCTTCAAGGATCGGCTCCAGGTGACGGTCTACCTGTTTCCCGCCGCGGTGTTTCATAAAATCCGCCGAGAATTCATCAGAAAATAGATCGAGCTCTCATTCTTTGAACCGGACGTCTTCGCAGCCTTCGCCTTTCTTTTCCAGGAAAAGATGCTGCCGGCAAACGAGGCCAGCCTCTGCGTGCTCCTCTGGCAAGACAGCATCTCCCTGGCCGTGTACGAAAAAGGCAAACTCCCCCTCATCCGCACGGTAAAAGCCGCGCAGCCGCAGGGAGAAATCAGCCTGCAACAGCCGTTGGACATTGAGCTGCCATCCTCCACGGAATTGCCGGAGCTGACCGACGATCTGCTCATTCTCGACGAAGACCAGCCCAACTCCGACGAGCACATCGACACCGCCTCCATTCTTGCCGATTTCTCGGTGCTGACCTCCAAGGAGGCCGCCCGGCCAGGGACAGGTTCCGCGTCCTCAACCAATAC
>JAPLJH010000069.1 GCA_026388695.1 Deltaproteobacteria bacterium
TTAAGGCATTGGGGCGTCGTCAAGCGGTAAGACATCAGCCTTTGACGCTGACATTCGCAGGTTCGAATCCTGCCGCCCCAGCCATTTCATATCCATTGGCGCGCAAGGCTTGCGGCGGCAATTTGAAGCGGCAAAAATTAAGATAACCCGAACTTCAGGCAGCAGAATGAAAGATATTAAGATCTTTGCCGGTAACGCGAACCTGGCCCTGGCTGGGGATATTTGCAACTATATCGGGGTGCCCCTGTCCCAGGCGGAAGTTCGTCGCTTCAGCGATGGGGAGATTTTTGTCGAGATCGGCGAAAACGTCCGTGGCCGCGATGTGTTTATCATTCAGCCGACCTGCCCGCCTGTGAATGACCATCTCATGGAGCTGGTGATCATGGTTGACGCCTTGCGCCGCGCCTCTGCCCGGCGGATCACCGCAGTTCTTCCTTATTATGGCTATGCCAGGCAGGATCGTAAGGTGGCGCCCAGGGTGCCCATTACTGCCAAGGTCGTGGCTGAGATGATGATGGTGGTCGGGGTGCGGCGGGTTCTGACCATGGACCTCCATGCCGGACAGATTCAGGGCTTCTTTAACATCCCGGTGGATAACCTGTTTGCTGCCCCGGTCTTGCTTGATTACATCTCGCAGAAATTGAGTAATGACGTGGTGATGGTTTCCCCGGATGCCGGCGGAGTGGAGCGGACCCGAGCCTTTGCCAAACGCCTCAATGCTAGCTTGGCTATTGTCGACAAGCGCCGGGACCGGGCCAACGAATGCAAGGCAATGAATGTTATCGGGGATGTCGCCGGGAAAACCGCGATCCTGCTGGACGATATGGTTGACACCGCTGGAACCCTGTGTGCTGGGGCTGATGCCCTTATGGAAGCTGGGGCCAAGGAAGTATATGCCTGCTGTTCCCATGGGGTGCTTTCCGGACCGGCCATTGAACGGCTGGAAAAATCCAAGATTACAACCCTGGTTATTACCGACAGTGTTCCCCTTAGCGAGGCTGCCAAAAATTGCAAAAAGATCAAGGTGCTTTCCGTCTGCAAGCTGCTGGGTGAGGCGGTAAAGCGGATTCATAGTGAGGATTCTGTCAGTTCATTATTTGTGTAGTGAGTAAGACAGAGATATCTATACTGGAGTGCAACACCAAGGATCTCACTCAGGGTTTGCTCTCCATCCATAGAAAGAATGCCTTCATCAATCTGGAGATTGATGAAGACGGCAAGAAAACGGTCCGCCACGTTATTACCCGTGAAATTCAAACGGATCCGGTTCAGGACACCGTTTTGCATGCTGATTTCTATGAGGTTTCCCTTGATAAGCCCATGGAGTTTCAGGTGCCGCTCAAATATGTCGGTAAGGCCAAGGGTGTTGACCTGGGCGGCGACATGACCATCGTCAAGAACAAGGTTACGGTCTCAGGTAAGTTGCTTGATATCCCAGACCTCATTGAGGTTGACGTTGCTCCTCTTGATCGGGGTGCCACCTTGACCTGCAAGGATCTCGGTCTTTCTGCAGGTGTGAGCCTCGTGACGAACCCTGATACTGTTTGTGTTTCAATCTCCGCTGCGGCAGAGTAAAACGCCTGGAATAATATTTTTCCAATACAGCGTGGTTAAAGCCGAAGAGAGGAACTTCCTTTTTTCGGCTTTTTCTTTTTCTGCTCAAGCCGGGCGGAAGGCGTTTTTTTTGTAGTTTGATCGGAAGAGGGCAATATCGTGTATGTCGTGGTTGGCTTGGGAAATCCTGGGAAAGAGTATGCTGCTACCCGGCATAATATCGGGTTCATTTTTCTGGATTATCTGGCGGAAAAATTCCGGTTCACTTTCAAGGGAACAAAATGGCAGGCGGAAACGGCGAAGGATCTGTCCTGGGGATATCCCGTCCTTTTTGTCAAACCGCAGACCTATATGAACCGAAGCGGCGCTGCGGTACGGGCGATTGCCGATTTTTATCAGGTGGAGGCCAGCAAGATCATCGTGATTCACGACGATCTTGATCTTCCCTTGGGCCGCACCAAGATCATGACAAAGCGGGGCGCCGGGGGCCATAACGGAATCCGTTCCCTGATCGAGCATCTGGGCGGCAATGACTTCGTGCGGGTTCGGGTTGGGATCGGGCGACCGGACAACGCAGCGCAGGTGAGCGATTTTGTCTTGTCTCGTTTTGGGCAGGAGGAAGCGCCCATGGTGCTTGAAGAATTACACAGCATCGAGACGGGAGTGCGCCTGGTCATGGAAGAAGGATTATCCGTTGCCATGAACCGGATCAACCCGGACCATGTGTAGTCTAATCCATTGTAATATCATGGTTTTTTAAGTTTGAATTGATAATCCTGTGATCTGTGGTATAGTGCCCCCTAATCTTCATTTCTTCGTCGATTTTGGAGTGCTTCCTTGTAGAAAAAGGAACAGGGTGTTCCATGGTTGACGAAAGGGAGGCACGTGTGTTTAACGTTGGTGATATGGCAGTATATCCGGCCCATGGCGTTGGTAAAATAGAATCCATCGAGCAGCGGCAGGTCGGAGACAAGAAGCAATCCTTTTATGTGATGAAGATTCTTGATTCAAGCATGGTTATCATGATTCCAACGACCAGCTGCCAAAATGTGGGCCTGAGAAATATCATCAGCTCCCAGGATGTGAGTAAAATCTACGACATCCTGAACGAAAGAGGTATGGCAATCGTCTCCCAGCCCTGGAACCAGCGCTATCGGGAGTATATGGAAAAGATCAAAACCGGTTCGGTCTATGAGATTGCTTCGGTGCTTCGTGATCTTTTTCTCTTGCGCGTGGATAAGGATCTTTCTTTTGGCGAACGCAAGATGATGGATACCGCCAAAAGTCTTTTGGTGAAAGAAATTGCCCTGGCCAACGAATTTAACGAAACCGAGACCCAGGTGGAAAAGAACATCGAGCAGATCTTTTCCTGAGTCTGGTTGGCTGGCCGATGGTGTTTTTTGTGACATCTGTCTGTAACATTTTCGCCTGTGCTATCTTCGGTAGCACGGGCGTTTTTTTTGATACCTTGGTTTGAGCCTATGAGTCAGAATAGTTGTTTTATCGTCGAGAAGGGAGGGCAGCGTCTTGATCTCTATCTGGCAAGCCAACTCGATCATGAAGGGTTGACGCGTTCGCGGATTCAGCAGCTCATCCGGGCTGAAATGGTCTTGGTGAACGAGGCCCCACAAAAAGCCAAGTATCTTCTCCAGGCCGGAGACAAGCTCACGGTTACCATCCCGCCGCAAACCCCATCTGAGCTGGTTGCCGAGCATGTCGCTTTTGTCACCTTGTATGAGGATGAAGAGCTCATTGTTCTTGCGAAACCCCCTGGCGTTGTGGTGCATCCAGCCTCTGGCCACAGCTCGGCAACTCTGGTGCATGGTCTTCTCCACCATTGCGGCGAGTTATCCGGGATAAATGGAGAACTGCGCCCCGGTATCGTCCATCGCCTTGATAAAGACACCTCCGGCGTCATGGTGGTTGCCAAAAGTGATTTTGCCCACCAGTCTCTGGCCGATCAGTTCAAGCGGCGGGAGGTGAAAAAGATCTATCAGGCCCTGGTGGATGGCAAGCCGACCATGCAATCCGGCCGGGTTGATCTGCCCATTGGTCGCCATCCCATCCATCGGAAAAAAATGGCGATTCGGGAAGATGGCCGAGAGGCCGTGACCAACTGGCGGGTTCTGGAACGGTTTGCCCAAGGGTTGACTCTCCTTGAGCTGGGCCTGGAGACCGGCCGTACTCATCAAATACGGGTACACATGGCTGCCATGTCTTGTCCGGTTGCCGGAGATTCCGTGTATGGCCGGAAAAATTCCCGTTATCTGGAGATGGGGATAACCCGCCAGTGCCTGCACGCGCATACCTTGGCCTTCCGCCATCCCAGAACTGGGGAGAATTTACAGTTTACCGCGCCGCTTTGGCCGGATATGCTGTATGCTCTTGAGTTTTTGCGGCAGGAGGACAGCCCCTAGATTTTTTGTGGAGGTGTAACCGTGACACAGCAGGCGCAAAGATCGGTGGTTGCCATCACCGGCGGAATGGGCTCTGGCAAGAGTTCCGTGGCTGCCTATCTGTGCGAGATCGGCGGAGCCATGGGGCTCAGTGCCGATACCCTCTGCCGCCAACTCCTTGAGCCTGAGGCTGTCGGCTGGTTGGCCGTGCGCAAGGCGTTTGGCGAAAAATTCTTTTTGGCGGATCGGCGCATTGATCGCCCTCTGTTGCGCAAGATTCTTTTTGAGGACCACGCATTCCGTCGGGAACTCAACACTCTGCTTCACCCCCTGGTGCGAAACGAGATAACCGACCGGATTGCGACGGAGGTCGAGCACTTCGCCGAGGCCAAGATCCAGTCTCAGGCACGGTTCGTGGTCGAGGTGCCCCTCCTGTATGAGGCCCACTGGGAGCAGGATTTTTCCCAGATTGTGGTGGCGTATGCAGATGAAAAGGCCTGCCAGCGAAGAATTATGCTGCGTGACGGGATAAGCGAGGCTGAGGCCGAAAAAGCTATGGCGACGCAGATGTCCCTGTCGGACAAAGCCCGTCTCGCGGATCATGTTATTGATAACAGCGGCGCCTGGCCGGAGACCTGTTTGCAGATCGTGCATCTGCGAAATCTTCTTTGGTAAGGGATTGGCTTTGGCGGCGGATGGTTGTTTAAAAAAAGGTCTGGATTATTTTTATATCCTTAAGAAAAAGGGTACAATAAAAAAGACCCGGAGTTTCTCTGCCGGCACGCCCCCGGGGTTGTAATCCATCGTTGTGTGTAGGTGCGAGGAAGTGGCATGGATAATTCTGTGGCGGGTAAAATAGAGGCGACTTCAGACAAACAACTGGCAGTACAGAAATCGCTGGTTCGTACTTTTGTCGTTGCCCTTACCATGGTTTTCCTGGGTGAACTCGGCATCATGCGGGTTCTTGCCTTTTTCCCCGATCTTCCCGCCAGCACCGCCGCTTTTCTGGATGGGGTATTTCTGGCCGCTCTACTCTTGCCGTTGTGGTTTTTCCTCTCCCACCGACCCATGCGCGAAAAAACCGAAGAGTGCGATCAGGAACGGCAGAAAGTCCTCAAGCAGAACGCCTTCCTGCATACTGTGCTTGATGCGTTGCCCTTTCCTTTTTATGTGATCGACGCCAAAGATTATCGGGTGCAGATCATCAACAAGGCTGCCGGAATTAATGTTGCCGGAGACCTTACCTGTCATGCCCTGTCCCATAAAAGCGCAACGCCATGTTCGGGGGGCGAACATCCTTGCCCCATGCTTGAGGTGAAAAGAACCGGCAAGCCTGTGATTTTGGAGCATCTCCACTACAATCAGCACGGCGCCCAGCGGGTTATGGAAGTGCATGGCTACCCGATCTTTGATGAAGCCGGCAACATTGTCCAGATGATCGAATCTTCCATGGACATAACCCAGCGGCGGTTGGCAGAGGATGCCTTACGGAGAAGCGAGGCCAGCCTACAGGATTTTCTCGATAACGCCAACGATCTCATCCAGATCCTCGATCTGAAAGGGCGGTTTCTCTATGTCAACCGTGCCTGGCAGATGGCTATGGGCTACAGCGAAAAGGAAATTGGGAGCCTGACCATCCATGATCTTCTGCACCAGGACTCACGGGAAAGCTCCATCGGTTTATTCAGCACCACCAGCAGGATTTCGCAAGCTGTTGGGCACGAGTTGGTTTTTGTCGCCAAGAACGGGAAAGCAATAATCGTTGAAGGAAACATTACCACTCAGATGGAGGAAGGCGCTCCGGTCGCGGTGCGGGGCATATTCCGGGATATCACCAAGCGCAAACAGCTTGAGGAGCAGTTTCTGGAACAGAAGAACATCACGGAAAAAATGATCAAGTTTTCGGCGGTGCCGATCTTTGTTCTGGACAAGAATCACCTGGTTACCAACTGGAACAAGGCCTGTGAAAAAATGACCGGGGTCAAGGCCCAGAGAGTTGTCGGCACCAGCGATCACTGGCGGCCTTTTTATCCCAGTAAACGCTCTTGCCTTGCCGATCTGGTGCTGGATGGGGCGTATGATTCGTTTCCCCAGTTTTACGAGAGCTTTGATACTTCGACCTTTTTGCATGACGGAGTGCGTTCGGAGGGGTGGTTTGATAATGTCGGCGGGAAAGATCGCTACATTATCTTTGACGCCGTGCCCATATACAACAGGGCCAAGGAGTTGGTGGCGGTCATCGAGACCTTGCAGGATATCAGCGAACGGAAAAAGCTGGGAGAGAAGTTGGAACAGCTTGCCACCACCGATGCCCTCACCGGTCTGTATAACCGGCACCGATTCAACGAGCTGCTGGAGCAGGAGGTGGCCAGGGCCAGGCGCTACCATACCCCGCTTTCTCTGATCATGTTTGATCTGGATTATTTTAAGAATATCAACGACACCTATGGCCATGCGGTTGGCGATCAGGTGTTGCAGGAAGTGGCCAAGGTTATCCGGGAAAATGTCCGGGCCACGGATTGGGTCGGGCGGTGGGGCGGTGAGGAGTTTTTGGTGCTCTGCCCGGAAGCCACGGAAAAGGATGCGGTTGCAACTGCGGAGAAGCTGCGGGGGTTGGTGGAAAGCCATATTTTTGAAACCGTGGAAACGATCACCATCAGTTGCGGGGTGACCCGTTTCAAGGCGCCCGATTCAATAGACGCTTTTGTCAGCAGGGCGGATGATGGTCTGTACCGGGCAAAAGACAAGGGCCGGAATATCGTGGAGATAGTCTGATTTGTGAGCCAGCCCTGATTTTCCCCGTCGCTGTTGTAAAAGCAGTTCGTCTGTCAATCGTCTGTAATTCCCTCCTGTATCGCTAAAAAATAAAAAATCTCGACACCATTAGGTGCCGCCCATGACCTATCGCAGCCAGCTGATATGGCGGTTTTTTCGCTGTTGCGTGATTTTGGGGGGTACAGGTTGTGAGGGGAAAAAAGTGTTTAAGAATTTAATTAAAAGTTGTAAGTTTGTGCGGCAACATACCGCGTGTGCAGTTGCGGCAAATAATGATATAGAGCAACCCCGGATACAAGGCGGCATCCTTTTGGACAGTACGGATTTTCAGCATTCAGCAGTGAGCACAGAGATGGATCAGGCATCTGCGTTTTTAGAAAATGACCCTTCGCAACGGCAACGGGCGGAAATGGCCTTTTTGGCCGGGAGCCGGTTTTCGCAGATTTTTCTGGATTCCGCCAATGACCTGATCCAGAGTATCGACCAGGACGGGAGATTCCTCTATGTCAATAGGGCGTGGCGGGAAACCTTGGGCTATGCTGACGCCGAGATTGCCGCCCTCACTGTTTTCGATATCCTTGACCCCGGCTGCCGTGAGAGTTGCGCCACTCTGTTTCATGATATGGCCGCAGGCAAAATCTCGCACACCTATGAGGTGGTTTTTGTCGCTAAAAGCGGTCGCCGGATTCCGGTGGAAGGCAAGATCAGCACCGATTTCAGGGACGGAGAATTGGTGGCGACCAGAGGAATATTCCGCGATCTTAGCCAGCGCAAAGAGGCGGAAGACCTGTTGCGGGATCAGAAGCTGCTTACGGAAAAACTGATCCGCTATTCCGCCGTCCCTATATTTGTGTTGGACCCGCAGCACAGGGTCACCGACTGGAACCGGGCCTGCGAGATGCTCACAGGTATCCCTGCCAAACAGATGGTGGGGACAGCGGATCATTGGCAGGCATTTTATCGGGAAAAACGTCCGTGTCTGGCCGATCTTGTCATTGATTCCGCTGGTCGCCGAAATCTCGCTGGTCTGTATACCGCAGCCAAAAACTCCGAGTTGTTGGAGGAGGGCATTCACGCCGAAGAATGGCTGGATGCGGTGGGCGGGGCGCGTCGTTATCTGTCCTGCGATGCTGTGCCCATTTACAACCGCAGCAAGGAGCTTGTCGCGGTCATCGAAACCCTGCACGATCTCACCGAGCGCAAAAAGATGGAAGAGGCGCTCACCCGGCTTGCCACCACCGATACCCTGACCGGGATATACAATCGCGGCAAGATCGAGGACTCCCTGCGCCAGGAGATGGCCAGGGCTGCCCGGTATGGAAGCCCCTTGACTATCATCCTCTTTGATCTTGATTACTTCAAAAAAATCAACGACAGCCTTGGGCACTCCATCGGCGATCAGGTCTTGAAAGAGGTCACCGCGACGGTGGGAAAGCAGATCAGGGAAACGGATGTGCTGGGACGGTGGGGCGGCGAGGAATTCATGGTGCTCTGTCCGGGCACCATGGCGGATGACGCGATCACCATTGCCGAAAAATTGCGGCAACAGGTGGAGGAATTGCCGCTTGGCGTCACCATCAGTTGCGGACTGGCTGGCTACCGATCAGGGGAGAGCATGGATGCACTGATCAACCGGGCGGACAAGGCGTTGTATGCCGCCAAGCACGCCGGGCGTAACCTGGTGCGTCTGGCTGCCTGAGATAAGGTTCACCAAACTTCGATACTTCCCCCCCCCCACAAAAAGTAACCGCTCGGCAGTGCCGTAGATGCGCGAAAGAGGTCTGCGAAGTGTGCTAGTGCATACGAGCAGGCCGATGACAAAGCAGATGCGGTGCTGACGGGCGGTTACGCTCAGCGGATCTCGTCGCTGTCCACATAGGCATAGGCGCTGTGCTTGTGGATGGATTCAAAACTTTCCACGCTCACGGAAAACCAGGTAATTGCCGGATGGGCCATGGCCTGTTCCGCCACCTTGCGCACCGCGTCTTCGACGAACATCGGGTTGTTATAAGCCTTTTCCGTTACGTATTTTTCATCCGGCCGTTTCAGCAGGGAATACACCTCGCAGGAGGCACCTGCCTCGGCCATGGCGATGAGGTCTTCCACCCAGATGAACCCCGAATACTTGACGGTGAGGTTTACCTCGCCCCGCTGGTTGTGGGCGCCGCAATCGCTGATCTCTCTTGAGCAGGGGCATAGGGTGGTCACCGGCACCCAGACTGAGAGGATGAAATCCTCATCTTTGCCAATGCCGCCGGTGAACCGGCAGGTATATTCCATGAGGCCGGCTGTGCCGGTGATTGGCGCCTTTTTTTCCAGAAAATAGGGAAAGGTCATTTCCACATGGGCCGATTCCGCCCGCAACTCTTCTTTTACCTCGGCCAGCAGGTTCCTGAAGATCCGGTTGCTCATCTCATCTTGGTAGGTGTTCAGAACCTTGATGAAGGTGGAAACGCAGGATTCCCGGTACTGGCGCGGCAGGCTGACCTGTAGGCTGATGCTGGCCACAGTCTCCTGCATGCCTCCGGATTTTTCGCGCACCCGCACCGGATACCTGATATCTTTTATGCCGACGGTATTGAGCTTCATGGTGCCCAGATATATACACCATTTGCTTTCGTGCGGAAAGCGGTAAACTGGGAGTACGCCGGGCTGTGGGATGGGGCTTGGCTCTGGGGCGGGAACTGTGGTAGGCTTGGAAAGTACGGAGGAGGCGGCGGAAAGAACGATGAGCGAGGAAACACATGTCCGGCTGGATAAATGGTTGTGGGCCGCCCGTTTTTTCAAGACCCGCGCCCAGGCCTCCCAGGCGGTGGCCGGTGGCAAGGTCCAGGTGGGCGGCCTTCGGGTAAAATCGTCCCGTTCGGTGGCTGTGGGCGACGGGCTGCGAATCCAGAAGGAACAGGAAGAATTTATTATAGTTGTTCTGGCCGTCAGCGACCAGCGGCGGGGCGCACCGGAAGCCCAATTGCTTTACGAGGAAATATCGGAAAGCATCGCTGCCCGTACCGAGGCCAGGGAGGCTCGGCGTCTCTTGCGGGTTGTTGGCGCCGCGCCGCCTGGGCGGCCAGGCAAGCGGGATCGGCGGCTGATCAGGAGGTTTACCAAAAAAGAGGAATAAGGTGCAAGGGGCGGGAACTGCCTGCTTTTTTAAAACGGTGAATCTGTTTGCTTTGCGTCTTCGCCTCTTTGCGTTACAGTGTCGGTTCAAGGTTTGCGCGAGACGCATAGGTTGTTTTGAGATGATTTTTAGGATTCAGGAGAAACCCATGAAAAAGATAGAAAGGGCATTGATCAGTCTCACAGACAAATCCGGGATTGAGGGGTTTGCCAGGGAGTTGGAGCAGCTGGGGATAGAGATCCTCTCCACCGGCGGCATGGCCAAGAAGATGCGGGACAACGGCATCAAGGTCAAGGATGTTTCCGAATTCACCGGTTTTCCGGAGATGCTTGATGGCCGAGTCAAAACCCTGCATCCCAAGGTGCATGGCGGCATCCTGGCCCAAAAGGGCAACCCGGACCATGTCAAGCAGATGCAGGAGCATGGCTTGCAGGCCATTGATCTGGTGGCAGTCAATCTCTATGCCTTTGAAAAAACCGTGGCCAACCCGGCTTGCACCCTGGGGGATGCCATTGAAAATATCGACATCGGCGGCCCCACCATGCTGCGCTCAAGCGCCAAAAATTTTCAGGATGTCACCGTGATCGTTGATCCGGCGGACTACCCGCAGGTGTTGGCCGAAATCAAGGCCACTGGCAACACCACGCTCAAGACCCGCTTCCGTCTGGCGGTAAAGGTTTTTTCCCTGACCAGCACCTACGACACCACCATTGTCAACTGGCTGAACACCGTGGATGTCGAAACCAATCCCTATTTCAAGTAGGTGGCTGCAATGAAGATGGCGGTATTGCTCTCCGGCTCCGGCCGGACCCTGGACAACTTTCACGAACGGATCGCGGCTGGGACCATGCAGGGGAGCATCGAGGTGGTGCTCTCCAACCTGCCCGACGCTCTTGGCCTTACCAAGGCCAGAAACTACGGGTATCCTGCCTTCCACGCCAAGGACAATGTCGCCATCAACGCCATCTTGCAAGAATATGGGATCGAGCTGGTGCTGCTGGCCGGGTATCTGAAGCTCTATCAGCCGCCGACCCATCTGCAACGGGCCGTGCTCAACATCCACCCCTCCCTGATCCCGTCCTTTTGTGGGGCAGGGATGTACGGCATGCGGGTGCATCGGGCGGTGAAGGCGCGTGGGGTCAAGGTAACCGGCTGCACGGTTCATTTTGCCAACGAGGTGTACGACGAGGGGCCGATTGTGGTCCAACACTGCGTGCCTGTTGGCGAGGCCGACACGCCCGATGATATCGCGGTCCGAGTCTTTGCCGCAGAGTGCGAGGCATACCCTGAGGCGATCAACACCGTGGTGGCGCGGGGCATCGATTCTTTCTGGCCGTAAACTCTCTGAATCCCTGGAGGAAAAAAGATGGAAAAACGGATCATGTCGGCAGAGGATATAGATCGATCATTGCACCGGATCGCCCTGCAGATCGTGGAAAACAACCACGGCGTTGCCAATCTGGCCATAATTGGCATCCATACCGGCGGGGTTTTTCTCGCTGACCGGATTCAGAAGCTGATCCAGGATCGGGAGAAGATCGTGCTGCCCACCGGCACCCTGGACATCACGCTCTACCGGGACGACTGGAGCCTGGCCAGCCAGAATCCCATCGTCAAGAAAACCAGCATCGCCTTTCCCATGGAGGAGATGGTGGTGGTCTTGGTTGACGATGTTATCTTCACCGGCCGTACCATCCGGGCCGCCATGGACGCCCTGATGGACATCGGTCGGCCGCAATGCATCCAGCTGGCCGTCCTGGTTGACCGGGGCGGACGGGAGTTGCCGATCCAGCCCGACTATGTGGGCATGGACATCCCGGTCAAAACTGGGGAACATGTGCACGTGCGCCTTGCCGAGAAGAGTGGGGCCGACGAAATCGTGCTTGTTGGCCGGAATTAATTTTTTATCCGTGCGCCCCATGTGATAGGATGTTTTCTGGAAAGTAGGCAATATGCGATACGCTCTTATTGGTCAGGGAGATCATGAGCCAGGAACCCCATTCATGTATGGATTTGCAGCAGATCAGGCTGCGGATCAGAGAAAAGCAGCGCAGCTACGCGAGCTATAATCTGAGCCCTGCCCAGAACGACCTGTTGCGCGCCTTTTTTGATCTCGCCCAGGAGTTCGATTCCAACGAGGATTTCTACCGGGTCTGCGTGGCCGCCCTTTCGGAGTTTCTCGGCCTGCACAGCCGACTCTATCTTTTTGACAAGGAAAAGGAAAAATTGGCTCTTGTCTGCGATAGCCGGAAAGGGTTGCTGGCAAAGCCGACTGCAGCTTCGGACCATGTGCGCTTGACCTTTAAAAGCTATGAGAGTGAGCACTCGTTGTTGGTGCCGATCCATTGCAAGCCCTCGGCTGATACGCAGGAGGAAGGAAAGCAACCGCTTAACCTACAGGTGATGGGGGTTTTAGAAGTATATCCCCTGGAAAAGATTTCCCAGGCAGATCGGTTTTTCCTGGGAAAATATGCAAACCGCATCGGCTACAATCTACATAACCGTCTTATTTCACACGAAAATATCAGGCATCTCCGGTTTATCAATCATCTGGTGATGGACATCGAACACAATGTCATCACCCCCAACATGTATTTCAAGCATCTGTTCAACCAGCTCAAGGCCCGCATCGGGGATATCGATGAGGTGGAGAAAATGATTGCCGGGTTCAAGGCTGCCCATGGTGTGTCCAGTGGCAGCTGTGAGCTGGTGATCAGCAAGGTGAGCAGCCTGCACCGAAGCCTGCTTGAAAACCATCGGGAGTTGCTGGAACACCATGCCAATTACAGCCTCTTTCTGGAGAGCCTGTTTAGGCGGGATCATTTTGCCCAGGGCCGTTTCGTGTTGCGGCCCAGGAAATGTTCCATCGATCGTGAGATTGTCTCTCCGCAGCTTGATCATTTCCTGAGCAGATTTGGAGCTCGGGGGATTGCGGTGGAAAAGCCCGAGGATATGCAGGAGGAAGAACTCTTCTTGCGGGTTGATGTAGGGTTGCTGTCGCAGGTCTATGCCAACCTTTTTTCCAATGCCGTGAAGTACACCAGCGAAATAACGAACCGCAACGGCGAGAGCAGAAAAGCCGTGGCCTATGGCCGTGAACTGCTTGCTGATTATTTCGGCCCTGGCAAGCCTGCGGTCAAGTTCAATGTTTTTACTACCGGCGAGCATCTTTCCGAGATTGAAGCGAAAACCATTTTTGCCGATGGCGTCCGTGGAAAAAGGAGCCAATCTGTGCCAGGAACCGGGCATGGACTCGCTTTTATCAAGCAGGTGGTCGAGATCCATGGCGGCGTGGCTGGTTATGAGGCCACGGAAGAAGGAAACAATTTTTATTTCATCCTGCCGTTGCCTGATCCGAATGCCCCCGTTGTTGACCAAGCCTAGAGGGAACTTGCCGAGGCATGTTTCCCTTAAAAGATGACATCCCTTCCCTGCGTTTCCCTGTTGTCAATCTTTGGCTCATCATTGTCAATATCCTCTGTTTTGCTTACCAGCTGAGCCTTGGGCAGGAGCAGCAACCCTTCATCGTGGCCCATGGTTTTATTCCGGCCCGGTTTGCCGCCGAACAGGCGGGAAGCATCATATCCCTTGGTAGCTATGCCCCGATTTTTAGCGCCATGTTTCTCCATGGCGGCCTGCTCCATGTTTTTTCCAATCTGTGGATGCTGTGGATATTTGGCGATAACGTGGAAGACCGGATGGGGCATGGCCGTTATCTGCTGTTTTATCTGCTCTGCGGGGTTGCCGCGGCCTTTGCCCAGTTCTGGGCCAACCCCCAAGCCCAGGTGCCGATGATCGGGGCGAGCGGCGCCATCTCCGGGGTTTTGGGGGCGTATGTTTTTCTCTTTCCCCGCGCCAGGATTCTTACCTTTATCCCGGTTTTTATCCTGTTTTATCTGGTCGAAATCCCGGCCTATTTTTTTATTGGCTTTTGGTTTCTCATGCAGTTTTTGCAAGGCGCGACCCAGCAGGCAGCGGTGGGCGGGCTGGTTGAAGGCGGGGTGGCATGGTGGGCTCATGTCGGCGGCTTTGTGGCCGGGGTGATGTTGTTGTATTTTTTTAAGCAAAATACAGAGAAGAAGAAAGGGCAAGTGTGGATGTAGTCGGCAAGGCTGTGTTTTTCTTGATTATGCCCCGCCTTTTTTGTTCTCCACATAATGGGCTGCGGCCAGGGCGGCGGTGCAGCCATCCGCCGCCGCAGTGACGATCTGCTTGGCGTATTTCTCCTTGAGATCGCCGATGGCAAAGATGCCCGGCGTGTTGGTTTCGCATTTGTCGTCGGCAATCACATAGCCGTTGGCATTCATTCGGGTGCCCGCCGGGACCAATCCATTGTTGGGTTCAAAACCGATAAAGACGAAGACTCCGTCCGTGGCAAGAGTTGTGGTTGTGCCATCCAGGATATTCTTGGTGATTACCCCGTTCACCCCCTGGGCATCGGCCTGGATTTCCGCCAGCACCGTGTTCCAGAGCACGGTAATCCGTTTTTCATTCAGCACCCTTTTTTGCAGGATCATCCCGGCCCGGAAGGCGTCCCGACGATGGGCGATGTACACCTGCTTGGCGAGTTTGGCCAGATACAGGGATTCTTCCAGAGCGCTGTCGCCGCCGCCTACCACCACCACGGTTTTGTTGCGGAAGAAGAAGCCGTCGCACACGGCGCAGTAGGAAACCCCCTTGCCATAATATTGGTTCTCCCCTGGAATACCCATTTTCTTGGGGCTGCCGCCAGTGGCCAGGATAACTGCGTGGGTCGCAAGTATATCGCCGTTGTCCAGGGTGACGCTGTGAAGGCTTTGCCCCGGTTCAATTCCAACAACCTCCCGGTTCATCACCTCAAGGCCATAGGCGGCGGCATGCTGGGAAAATTTCAGGGCCAGTTCCGCGCCGCTGATCTTTTCGGTGCCGGGCCAGTTCTCCACCTCGTCTGTATTGTTGAGCTGGCCGCCGGGGATGCCTTTTTCGATGAGTACTGTTTTTAACGCGGCCCGTTGGGCATAGATGCCGGCGGTATAGCCGCCCGGGCCGCCGCCGATGATGATGAGGTCGTGGGGTAATGTTTCGCTCATGGGGAACTCCTGCGTAGAGGGGAGGGGGTTGGGAAATGTTTCCTGTATTATACTTTAAATATGGAGGGGAACAAGGAAGATGCATGGCGACAGATTCCGTGCCGGGCCAGGCAAATCTTGCTGATCCTTCGATTATCAGGTAAAGAATTTCATGAGGCTGTGAGGAAGTAAGCAGGGCAACACCTGATCGATTTTGTCCGTGTTCTCCCGTTGTTCGTCGTGTATGGCTGCTGTTTTTTTCTCCGTTAGACCAAGGAGGTTGCTTCGATGCAGTATCGAACGCGTCGGACCCTGGCTATGGCCATGGGCATTTTTTTCACGACGGGCCTGCTCTGGCTCCAGTTTGCCAGGCCTGTATGGTCCGGCGATCTGTTGCAGCGGCTGGAGCTGATGGCCTTCGACATCCGCCTGCGCGTGGTTAAAGATATTGCCTTTGGATCCTCCGCCAACGAGGCTGCAATCAAGGTGGTCATCGTTGACATTGATGAGCGTTCCCTGACCGAGCATGGGCGCTGGCCGTGGTCGCGGGCCAAGGTTGCGCTGCTGGTCGAGCGGCTCACCCAGGCCGGCGCAGCAGTGGTCGCCTTTGACGTGATGTTCTCCGAGCCGGAAGTTAATCCGGCCATGGAGGTGGCCAGTTTTCTTAGAAAACAGGGGGAAGGCAGCCACTCCCTTGCCGCGGAACTTGCCCGGTTCGAGGAGCGGTTTGATCGCGATCGCCTGTTCGCCGAAGCTTTGAGTAACAAGGAGGTGGTGCTGGGGTACACTTTTCAGCCCCGAGAACCCCAGCGAATCGGGGTGTTGCCCCAGCCGCTCGTTGTTGCCAATCCCCAAGTCATACCCCAATCCTCCCTTGCCGCCATGCGCGGCTACACGGCCAATCTCCCCATTCTTGTGCAGGCAGCCATTGGCAGCGGTTTTTTCAGTTTGATCCCAGATCTCGACGGGGTGGTGCGGCGTGCGCCGCTGGTGGCCAGATACAACGATCAGATATTTTCTTCTTTGGCCTTGGAAACTCTGCGGCATTTTTTGTTGGTTGACTCGATCAGTTTGCATACCAGCCAAATCAACGGGGTGGAAACGGTGGAGTCCGTTGATCTTGCTGGATTTGGCTCTATCCCCACCGATGCCGACGGGCAGATGATCGTGCCTTATATCGGCCCCACAGGGAGTTTCCCCTATGTCTCTGCCAGCGCGGTGCTCGCCGGGACCGCGCCAGCCAATCAGATGCGGGGGGCCATTGTGTTAGTGGGCACCACGGCGCCCGGTCTCTTTGACCTGCGTTCCACTCCGGTGCAGGCCGTCTACCCAGGGGTGGAAATCCATGCCAATTTGATCGACGCCATTCTTGGCAAGCGGTTTTTGGTCCAGCCGGCCTGGAGCCAGGGCGCGGATTTTGTCGTGATGATGGTTGCCGGCCTGGCCTTGGCCCTGGTTCTGCCATTTTGTGCCCCCCTATGGCAGATGCTCTGGACCCTTGTGGTGGCTGTCGTGCTGGTGGGAGGCAATCTTCTCCTTTGGCGGCAGGGACTGGTGCTGTCCCTGGCCATGCCGCTAATTCTCACCGGTTTGCTGGCCACCTGCAACCTGGCTTACGGTTTTCTGGTCGAATCCCGCTCCCGTCGCCAGCTCAAGGGGATGTTCGGTCAGTATGTGCCGCCGCAAATCGTGCAGGAGATGAGTGAGAACCCGCAAAAGTATAGCTTTGAGGGCGAAACCCGGGAATTGAGCGTTTTGTTTGCCGACATCCGTGGCTTTACCACTCTGTCTGAAGCCCTCAGTGCTGGAGATCTTAAAAAATTACTGAACCGCTACTTTACGCCCATGACCCGGATCATCTTCGAGACGCGGGGCACCATCGACAAGTATGTGGGGGACATGATCATGGCCTTCTGGGGGGCGCCGGTGCCTGACGAACATCATGCGGTCCAGGCCATCGAGGCGGCCCTGCGGATGTTGCAGAAAACCGAGAGGTTGCAACGGGATTTTTCCGAAGAAGGGTTGCCCCGGATCGCCATCGGCATCGGGATCAATACGGGGCTGATGAATGTGGGCGACATGGGGTCGGAGTTCCGTCGCGCCTACACGGTGCTGGGCGACGCAGTGAACCTCGGTTCCCGCTTGGAGGGAACCACCAAGTACTATGGCGTGGGTCTGGTGGTGGGCGAGACGACAAAGGCTGCGGCCGGCGAGGCGTTTGTCTTTTGTGAGCTTGACCTGGTGCGGGTAAAGGGCAAGGCCCAGGCTATTCGGGTCTATGAGCCGGTCTGTCGGCAAGGCGAGGCCGACGAAGCGTTGCTGCAGGAGCTTGCCGACTACCATCGGTTTTTAGCCGACTTCCGGGCCCGTCGCTGGCAGGAGGCGCGGGCCGGGTTCACCCGGCTACGGGATGGCGACCCGGATCGGCGGCTCTATGCGATTTATCTGGAGCGTATCGAGGCGCTTGTTATCGATGAGCCTGGCGAAGGCTGGGACGGGGTGTATGACCGCACGGAGAAGTAGTCCCTTTGCCGCAGCTCTCGGTTACAGGGGTCTCCTTTACTGGCACTGAATCGTGCGGGTAGTTGGGGGCTTGGCCGGGATTTCGAAGCCTTCCTTGGCTCCTTGTCCAGTTTGTCCTGTTTTTTCCGGTTGTTTATCCTGTCCGCCGGTTTGTTTCTGTTCCGGTCTCTCCCCTTGACCGCCCTGTTTTTCTGAAGATGGGGCGCTCTTGTCCTTGCTTTCCGTGCCTTTCTGCGGAGCCATGCCGCCCCGCAGAGCCGGGTCTGCAACGAGAATCGGCGGCGGCTCCGGCAGGCGGATAGTCACCTTGGTCGGGGTGGTGAAACCGTACTGGCCGGGACCGAATTGTTGGGTCCCGACTACGGTTTGGCCGACGTTGGTGGCGGTGTAAAGCCCGTCCGGCGGAGCGCTGACCCCGATGTTGGTGAGATCCAGGCAGTCGCCCGCGCAGAAGCGGCCCTCGTGGTCGGTGCCGCGGATGCCGATGGTGGCAACCGGAGTTTCGATTTTGACCTTGTCTTTGTTGGCTTGGCCGATGGCGCCGGTGACGGAACGGAAGCCGCCTTTTACCAGGGAGAATTTACTTTCATCCTGCTGGGTATTGCCGGTGTGCTTGTATGCGTCGATGACAAAGCGGGTGGAGGGCCGCAAGAAGATCACCCCCTCGTCGCTGAAGACGATACGTACCCGGGAGTTGGGACCGGTGCTGATGATGTCTCCGGCAAAAACCGGTCCATCCTTGGCCAGGGAGCGGATGGCGCCGTCTGCTCCGGCCACGGTCACTTGGCCAGCCACGGCGTCAACCTTGCCGGCTGGCTCCGCGGCTTGCGCCGTAAGGGGGAAAGATCCCGGCAACAGAGCAAAGGCAAGGACGATGAGGCGGAGGCAAAACAGTCTCTGCAGGGCGAAGGGGGTTTTTATATTGTTTATCATCTGCACACCATGTTTTGGCCGGCGATGCCGCCGCCGCTGAGATCGAAGATCGGTTGTCGGGCCAAGGGCAGTTCTTGTGCTGCTGTGGCAAGGGGCGTTTCTCCCACCCGTCGTTCCCTGTTTTCCTCAGTGTTGCCATTGCCGGAAGCACTGTTTGACTGAGACGCGGAAGTGGACTGTTCCGAGTTTGAGGTGGGGGCAATCTGGTTGGGCATCACCAGATCCACGATAACCACGGCCTGGATGGTTTGTACGATCTCCACCGGCGTTTCCACTGAGGGTGGCAGGGGCAGCACCGCAGTGCAGCCTGGCAGGGTTGGATCGGTGACGCAGGTTGCCAGGGGCGGCAGTACCGTAGTGCAGCCCGGCGCTGTGGGTGTTGCGGTACAGGTTGCAATGGTAGGCAAGACCGCAGTGCAGCCCGGAAGAGCAGGGTTGGTGGTGCAATCTGCCAAGGGCGGCAGCACAACGGTACAGCCCGGCGCTGTTGGTGTGGCGATACAGGTTGCAAGAGCTGGCAGTACGGCAGAGCAGCCCGCAAGGGTGGGGTTGGTGGTACAGTCCGTCAGTCTTGGCAACACGGCGGTGCAGCCCGGCGCTGTTGGTGTGGCGATACAGATTGCAAGAGCTGGCAGTACGGCAGAGCAGCCCGCAAGGGTGGGGTTGGTGGCGCAGTCCGTCAGCAGAGGCAGCACGGCGGTGCAGCCCGGCGCGGTTGGCGTGGTGATGCAGGTTGCAAGAGCTGGCAGTACAACAGAGCAGCCCGCGAGGGTTGGGTTGGTGGTGCAGTCCGTCAGCAGTGGCAACACGGTGGTGCAGCCCGGTGCCGTTGGCGTTACGATACAAGTGTCAAGCGTCGGTAATACGGTGGTGCATCCGGCCAGGGTTGGGTCTGCTGTGCAGGCGTCAAGGGTTGGCGGTGGAGGTGCAACCGGCGGTGGGGCGACAGGCGGATAGGGACGAACCGTTACTGTTCCAAGCTCGTTGGATGTGATCACTGATGCGGTAGGAACCTGGGCATCGAGATCAATGCCGCTGTAAGCCGAGATATCTAGGGTGCTTGCGGTTACATTGTTGACGCCAGCTCCATTCCCGTCCACGAGTGCGCCGCCGGTGGAAGTCAAAAATACCTGGCCGGTTCCGGCGTTGAGCAGGGATGACAAAGTGATATTGCCGGCGCTGGTGGTTATGGTCACGTTGCCGTTATTGCTTAGCACCCCGGTGGCAGCATGGACGCCATCGGTGAGGGTGGCGATATTCAGTGCAGCGGCATTGGTAAGGGAGATGTTGCCGCCATGCGTTTCCGCCGCCAGATTGACAACCGAGTTTGGTGTGTTGAGAGCAACAGCGCCTGCTGAATCCACGTTGCCGGCAAACACGGCCAGGGCATTGGCGGAAATAGCGGCGGTCTGGCTGATGCCGCCGCCGGCAAGGAGGATCAGGCCGCCGCCAGGACGGGTAATGGCGGCATTCACGGAGATATCGCCGGTGGTGTTGGTGTCGGTGGCTGTATCGTTGCCGATTATCAGCCAGGGTGCGGTGTTGGCTGCACTGCCCAGACCGGATATGGAGATGTTGCCGTTGTCAGTCGCGGTTGTGTAGGAAATGGCGTGTGTGGCTGTCAGGGATGGGGCGAAAGAAGGGTAGGTGAAGTTGTCCGCCTCCATGGCGATGTCAGTGCCGTTGATCGTGGTCGTGGAGGTTGCCCCGGCGGCTGAGGAGATCGCGCCTGCTGCCTGCGAAGCGCGGAGCTTGACTAAACCGCCGGCGATGCTTGTGCCGGCGGTCCCCGCTGCGCCCAATTGGATATTCGTCGCCCCAAGTCCCAGTGCGCCGCTGCCTGCGTTGACTTGGTCCTGTACGGTCATCAGGCCGCCCGCGGTGATGTTGATTGGGCCATTGGCGGAGGTGGAGATGCCGTTTCCCGTGATGCCCAGGGTCAAGGCCGTGGTTTCGTTGAAGTAGAGATTGGTGACACCGGTTGCTGCCAGGGCGGCGACACTGTTGGCAGCGTTGTCAAGGTCCACCGGGCCGGTGGTGGTCAGCATCAAACCGGTGCTGGCGGTAATCGGCGCGGTGGCATCCTGGCTTACCCCCCCGCTGCCTGCGGCAAGCAGCACCCCGGTTGGTTCGGGGCCAGTGCTTTGAATCCCGGAAAAGCTGTTCACCGTGCTGACCTGAATGGCGCTGCTGCTCTTGTAGTTGAAGATATCGCCGGCAATAACTCCGGTGGCCTTGCCGGCGATGACCCCGGTGGGGTTGGTCTCGGGTAGGACGACTCGGCCTCCCTCTGCATAGACCGCCTTGCCGGCCAGAACCGCGCCTGCCGATTGGGTGAGGCTTGCGCCGGTAGTCAGGGCGATAATCCCGTTGGGTGTGCCTGGGATAAAGCTGTTGGCGTCGATGGAGATGCTGATGCCGCTCGTGCTGTCAATCCCGCTGCCGATATTCAAGGCAGGGCTGTTTTTGAATTTAAAATTTTTGTTTTTGTTGCTGCCGTCACCGATATTCGCCGCCAGATTGGTCACCAGGTTGGATGCGGTATCCAGGGTGACATCGCCCAGCGCCTTGATCGCCAGATTGGTTGCACTTATGGTGCCTGCTCCGGCCTGGGTGATGGTCCCGCCGGACTCCAGGCTGAGGGTGGTGACGTTGGCGGGGGCGATGGCGGCGCTGATATTGAGGTTGCCGGCGGTCATGGCTCCGACCCGCAGGAGGCCGGTTGTGGTGATTGTGTTCAGCTCGTTGGTGTCAAGCCCCAGGGTGCCGACCGCGTCGGCACCCCCCAGATCGATGAGCTGTCCTGCAGTGTAGGGCTGGAGCCAGGCGGTCCCGGACCCTGCGCCGATGGTGGAGCCGGCCTGAAGCGTCATATTGTTTGCGGTCAGGGAGAGGCTTGGTCCGGAGAGCGCGCCTGTGTTGCTGTTGGTGAGTACCCCGGGGATGTTCATGGTGATTGAGGCGCTGGCGTTGACCGTGCCATTGTTGGTCAGATTGCCGCCGGAATCCGCGGTGTACATTTGCACATTGTTGCCAAGCACGGACTTCGTTGCCGCCACATCGATGTCGCCACCTTGTCCGACAGCAGCTTGGCCGATGAGCACGTTCCCTGTTCCGGCATTCACATTCTCGGCGATTTGAATGGGGGTGCTGCCGTTGCCTCGGATGGTGATATTGCCGTTGCTGATGGTGACGCCCAGCATGCCGCCCACGTTGCCGATGCTAAAGCCACTCGTACCTTCGTAGCCGAAGGTCGAGCCCGCGCCGGTTACATTGGCGGCGATGGTGGTGACGGCATTGGTGTCCGGGAAAGAGACGTTGCCGGCGGAAGTGACTTTGAGAGCCCCTGCGGTGATTACGCCGCTGGATTGCGCGATGCCACCAGCTCCTGCCGTCAGGGCTATCGTTCCGGTGTTTGCGTTCAAAGCGTTTTGCAGGTTGATCGCACTGGTCGAGGTGATGGTGACATTGCCGCCGGCAGTGGTCAATTTGCCGACGGTGATGGGAGCGGCCTGGGGGGAAGCCGCGCCGGCGACGCCTGTTTCGATGGTGATGGTGCCGGTTCCCTGGGTTTGAAATTCAGCGGAGGCAATGTTGATGCCTGTGGCGGCATCGCCTGAATCGTTGCGGGTTTGCAGGGTCAGATTTTTATTGATAGCCAGCGTCACCGGAGTAGCGAAGGTGCCGCTGGTGCTGATCCCATCAGTCGCCTGGAAAACGATGTTTGTCGATGCGCTTTGGCCTACAATTTCTGACTGATAGACGGTGGTGGGTCCTGCGTCAGCGATAACGATTGTTCCGGGCGTCACACCAGGGTATCCAGTAAAGTCTGTCGTGGCGGTCGCAACCCCCATTATCGATCCATCACCCGTGCCGGCTGTAATAACGATGCTCGCAGGATCAAGGAGCAGCGTACCTGTCCGGCCAGTAGGTGAACTGGTGTCGGTATGGGCATGGTAGTCGAGATAACGTTTGCCCGATACCTCGACAAAGCCGCCGTCGCCACCGGATTGCCCTCCTTGTGCCGAGATGGAGCCATAGGCGCGAGTCACATTGTCTGACCAGAGAATGACCGTGCCGCCATCGCCGTTTCTGGTGGCATCGGCCTTGATCCCGGCATCCTTTTCCAGAAAGGTGGCTTGCGCATTCTGGATTTTGGGATTCTTGCCTTGGTAGTCGCCGCCGATCAGCACTGTGCCGCCGCCATTGGCACCGGAAACATCAACCACCGCCTTGTCGAACAGGCCGACCTTTTCGCCCAGCATCCTGACGCTGCCGCCGCTCTCGCCGTTGTTCCTGCCCGAGGCGTCCAGGGTGCCGCTGTTGGCCACGATCCCTGTTGAGCCACCGTGCAGAATTATTTCGCCGTTCTGTTCCTCAATGGAGCGGGCCTGGACAAGACCCGTGTTGTTGACCACGGTGGTTGCCAGATCGTTGGCCACCCGGGCGGTCATCAGAACCTGGCCGCCGTCTGCGGCAATGGAGCCAAAGTTCTCCACCCCGGCCTGCTTGGCCAGGCTGGCTTCGTCCACCGCCAGACCGATCAACTGGTCGCCATCCAGATCGAGGGTAAAGCGATTGCCCGAGGCAAGCGCCACCTTGCCCAGGCGGGCTTGGATCACCCCGGAGTTTGCCGCATAATCACCGGCCAACACGATGTAGCCGTGGTCTTTTGCTTGGAGGTTCCCTTGGTTAACGACTTGCGCCTCCGGCAGCCCATTGTTTGTTCGGGCGAATGAGTACCTGCCAGCCATGAAGTCGGGGTTGGCGATGTCGTGGGTGGTGGCCAGGAGCCCCTGGACGCTGACCTGGGAGGTGGGCCCAAAGAGGACGCCTGCGGGGTTGACCAGAAAGACCTGGCCGTTGGCAAGAAGGCTGCCGAAGATCTGGCTGGGATCGTTGCCCAGCACGCGATTCAAAGCTATGCTGCCGGCGTCGGGCTGCAGGAAGCGGACCATTTCCTGCTGGGCAATGGAGAAGTTTTGCCAGTCGATGACTGCTTTTGGAGTCTGCTGGGTGATCAGAGTGGTGACCCCGTTGGGCCGGGTGATGGTGGCGCTGCCTGCGGTCACCTGTCCGCCCGTTGGGCCGGCAAGGGCCGTGGCAGGGAGGAGCAGGGCGAGGGCCAGGAGCCCGCGCCGGTAGGGAAAGTTGGGGGCCAATCGGGATAGGGTCCGACGAAGGGAACCGGCCTTCTGCCAAGGCTTGTTGCTGTCGATGAGCCTTTGCCAGGAAGGGATGAGCGGGGTGAAGTTCCAGAAGCAGAGGCGTCGGTTCATTCGTTTGGTTCGCATGGGGGTGTCCTTCTTCTTAATACATGGCGGTAAAAGTAACCCAGAGTGGGGCGCTGAGGCCGTCACCCGAGTCATTGCCGTCAATGGGGGCGGCCCATTGCAGATCCAGGGTGTATTGGCTGGCAAAAGAGGCGGTCAGGCCGATGCCGGCCGAGGCGAGGGAGTCGGAGCGGCGGCCATCGGCCAGGGGGATTTCGTAGTAAACCTTGCCGGCATCGATAAAGCCTCGCAGCAATAGGTCGGCAGGGGCAAAGGATAGCCCGCGCCGGATCTCCAGGCTACCGAGTCCCCCTTGATCGCCCCGGCGTTGCGAGCTGACAAAGCCCCGAATACTGGCCGGGCCGCCGAGACTGTACTTGTTTGAGTCCGGCAGGGAATCGTTGCTCAGCACTGCTTCGCCGCGTAGGGCCGCGCTCCAGCCCTGACCGAAGAGATGTTCGTAGTCGCCGTGCAGTTCGAGCCTGGGCGGTAGGGCCTCGCTGTCGCTGCCGTCGGCGTTGCTGCGGAAATTGGTGGCCACCTGGCCGGAGAGGCTGGTGAGGCCGCCGGAGTCGTTGCGGTGGCTGAAGTTGAGACCGGCCTCAAGAAAGTTGATCTCGTCGTCGTTCAAGGGGATGGACATCATGTCGGATTGGCCCCGGACATGGGCTACACCCACGGTGGCGGAGAGGTTGTTGCGCCGGCTGCGGAGGAAGGGGTGGCTGAATTGGATGCGGGCTGTTTCGCTGGTGCCTGCGATGTCGAGGGCGGCAAACTCTTCGCCCACATCGTATTCGGCCCGGGAGTAGCTTAGGTTCAGGCGGCTGCCGTCTGGCAGTACCGGAAAGCCGTAGCTGAAACGGCCCTGGCGGAGCAGGCTGGATTGGGAATGGGTATAGCCTAGGCCCAGGACGTCGCCGAAGTGGAGGGGATTGTTGATGGTGAAATCCGCCCCCAGCCGCCATTGGCCGATGACCTTGCGGCCGGAGTTGTCCAGCACCGCGCTGGCTGCCACCGGTTTTTCTTCCATGCGCAGATTGATATCCGTGGTGCCGTATTCCTCGCCGGGCAGGAGCACCGATCGGGCCACCAGGCCGGGAAGGTCGTTGAGCAGTAACACCTCCGCCTCAAGATCGTCGAAACGCAGGATGGTCCCTGGGGCGAGTTGGTCCAGTTGTTGGGTGAGGAAGACGTCGTCGTAGTCCTGGTTGCCTTCGTAAACGAGTTTGCCGATCATGCCTTCCACCACCTCCAACCGGAGTACTCCGTCGAGCATGCGCTGGGCCGGGACCGTGACCGTGGTGAGGCTGTAGCCATGGGCCTGATAAAAATCGGTGAGCCGGTCGGCCAGGCCGTAGATTTCGGTGAGAGTCAGTTCTGTCCCCTCCTTTTCGGCGATGTGGGTGTGGAGCTCTGCTTCGCTGAAGACGGTGTTGCCGGTGATGGTAAAATGATCGATCCGGACCCGCCGTTCGTCGGCAGGGGGAGCGGGGCGGGGCGGTAAGGGGAGGGGCGCCTCGGGGAGGGATATCTCTTTGTCCGGTTGGGTCGGCCGGGGCCGTAAGGTTTCTTCCACCGTGCCGGGAGTGGGCGGCTGGGCCTGGGCCGTCGAAATCGGAGTCAAGACCAACAACAGCGAAAGGCAGGCTGCGGCGTTGGTGGTCGAATGGGCAGGTCGTATATGGGGCATCGGTTCTCCTTCCCTCGAAAAAAACTGTGCAGTTCCTTTGAAAAAAAGAGCCGCAATTACGCAATTACGCAATTATTATGATAAGCAGACCCTCTTTTTAAAATCTTACAGGATTAAATTTGGTTAATAAATCTTAAATTTTTGAGGGGTTCAGTGGCTTTTCTGATCCTGTTGGCGAAGGGGGATTGGTCTGGTATGATAAATAATAGAGCGTTTCCCTGTGACAGGTGAGAGAAAGAATACGGAGGCAAGCTGTGTTGTTGAATGAGTGCAAGCAGAAGCTTGAATTGGAGTACCCTTGCCCGTGGGTGTACAAGCTCATCGGCAGGGAGCAGGAGGAGTTGCGGACGGCCATCGCCGAGGTTGTTCAGACGCGGGATTGTCTGGTGTCCCTGTCCAATTCGAGCAGCGGCGGCAAGTATCTGTGCTTGGACGTGGAGCTTGTCGTGGTCAGCGCCGAGGACCGTGAATGCCAGTATTGTGCCTTTAAGAGGCATCCGGCGGTGGTCATGGTGCTGTAGTTTTTTGCCGCGCCGCAATCTGTTGGCGCGGCGTGGGCAGTTCTTACTCCACCACCTCGAAACCGATGGCTGCGATGGCTTTTTTGATGGCGTCCATGGGAACGTCCGTGCTCTGGTTGAAGGTGGCTTCGCCTTTGTCCAGGGCGATGCTCACATCGCTGATGCCGTCGATGGCGTTGAGCGCCGAAGTGACCGAGGCGCTACAATGGCCGCAGCGCATACCCTTGATTTGGATGGTTGGCATGGGAAGCTCCTTGAGATGTGTTGTGATTAAAAAGCAGTAAAGGATTATATTAAAAACTAAAGTGTTGTCAGGCGCAAATGATTTTTTTTTCAGACACATGCGTAGCCTACTGTGAAAGGAAAAAACAATCAACACCGGAGCAATGTATCCATGACACCGTCAACCGAAAAGCAGCGGGTCGCCATTCGGGGCATGCACTGTGCCTCCTGTTCTGCCCGCATCGAAAAAGTACTTGGTTCCGCCGAGGGTATTCGGGCGGCAACGGTGAATCTCGCCGCCGAGAGCCTAGAGGTGGAGTGGGAACCGGGTCGTCTCAATCTCGCCGACATTGCTTTGATCGTCAAGGGGCTTGGCTTCGAGTTGGTGTTGCCGGAAAAGGATATTCGGCTGACCCTGGCCATTGCAGGCATGACCTGCGCCTCCTGCGCCGCTCGGATCGAAAAGGTGGTGGGGGAGATGGCCGGGGTGCGGAGCATGCAGGTGAATCTGACCACGGAGTCGGCAGTAGTTGTTTTTGACCCGGAGGTTGTTAGCCAGCGGCTGATCCGCGAGGCCATCGAGCGCCTTGGTTTCAAGGCCCAGGTGGCCGCGTTGGCCGGGGGCTCGGATTTTGAGCGCCAGCAGGAGGAGGCCATCGCTCGGCTGGCGGCCATGGCAAAGCGCCTGTATCCGGCCTTCACCTTTGCCGTTTTGCTGTTGCTGCTTTCCATGGGCGAGATGGCCGGTCTGCCGTTGCCCTTGTTTCTGGCCCCGCATCACTCGCCATTTACCTTTGCCTCTGTGCAGTTTTTTCTGGTGCTGCCGATCATGTGGTCGGGCCGCAATTTTTATCTCCTCGGTTTTCCGGCTCTCTGGCGCAGAGCGCCCAACATGGATTCCCTTATCGCCATCGGCACCGGCGCCGCCTTTGTCTACAGCACTTGGAACCTGATTGAGATCGGCCTGGGCATCGAGGTCATGGCCAGGGTCATGGATTTGTATTTCGAGTCGGCTGGTGTGCTTATTGCCCTGGTTTCCCTAGGCAAGTTTCTGGAGGCTCGCTCCAAGGTGCGCACCTCGGATGCCATCCGTCAGCTCATGGCCCTGGCTCCGGAAGAGGCCACCCTGTTGGTGCCAGGTGCTGAAGCTGAAGAGCAGAAAAAAATTCCCGTGGCCGAGATCGAGGTGGGCGATATCCTGCTGGTCAAGCCGGGTGAGCGCATTCCCGTTGACGGTTCGGTGGTCAAGGGCCGCTCCAGTGTGGACGAGTCCATGCTCACCGGCGAATCTCTACCGGTTTCTAAAGAGGTCGGCGATCCGGTGGTGGGCGCCACCTTGAACAAGAACGGCCTTTTGCAGATGCGGGCCGAAAAGGTTGGGCAGGATACGGTGCTTGCCCGGATCATCACCATGGTCCGCGAGGCCCAGGGCTCCAAGGCGCCCATTGCCAATCTGGCGGACCGCATCAGCCTGTATTTCGTGCCCACTGTTATCGTCCTGGCCATTCTTGCCGGGCTGGCCTGGTATTTCATCGGCCAGGCCGAGTTTTCTTTTGCCCTGCGGATATTCATCGCCGTGCTGGTCATTGCCTGCCCCTGCGCCATGGGCCTGGCCACTCCGACCTCGATCATGGTCGGCACCGGGCGTGGTGCCCAATTGGGGGTGCTGGTGAAAAGCGGCGAGGCCCTGGAGATGGCGCAAAAGATCAATGCCATCGTCTTTGACAAGACCGGCACCCTGACCCATGGCCGCCCGGAATTGACCGATGTGCAGGCGGTGTCGCCGGGAATAGATGTTCCCCACATTTTGTCCTTGGCGGCCAGCGCCGAGAGCGGCTCGGAGCATCCCTTGGCCGAGGCCATTGTCAACGCAGCCAGGGAAAAAGAGCTGACCCTGGCAGAGCCTTCCCATTTCGAGGCCTTTCCAGGTCGTGGTATCCGGGCCATGGTGCGGGGTGAAAATGTGCTGCTCGGCAACCATGAATTTATGGTGGAGCAGGATGTTTCAGGGCTGGGCCTGGTGGTTGAGCAAATTGCCCATGGCTTTGCCGGGGATGGCAAGACCGCGCTGTACTGTGCGACGGACGGCAAGCTGGTCGCGCTTTTGGCCATTGCCGATCGCTTAAAAGCCGAGGTGCCCGCGACCATCAGCGATTTGGAGCAGATGGGGATCAAGATCTTCATGCTCACCGGTGATAACGAGATTACTGCCAGGGCCATTGCTGCCCAGGCCGGGATCAGCGAGGTCTTTGCCCAGGTGTTGCCGGACCAGAAGGTGGAAAAGGTGACGGCCTTGCAGGCAGAAGGGTTCCGGGTCGCCATGGTGGGCGACGGCATCAACGATGCCCCGGCCCTGGCCAAGGCCGATGTGGGCATTGCCATGGGCACCGGAATCGACGTGGCCATCGAGTCCGGCGATATCGTGCTGATGAAGGGCCATCTTTCCGGCCTGCTGGCTGCGCTTTCGCTCAGTCGGGCCACCATGCGCAACATCAAGCAGAATCTTTTTTGGGCCTTTATTTACAACATCATTGGCATTCCGGTGGCCGCAGGGGTGCTGCATCTTTTCGGCGGGCCGACCTTAAACCCCATGATCGCTGGGGGGGCTATGGCCATGAGTTCGGTTTCCGTGGTCTCCAATGCCCTGCGCCTGCGTTTTTTCAACCCGCCGGGTCATCATCGGGGGTAATAAGCATCGGTTTAAAATAGGGGTAAGCACAGCATCGTCTTGACAATTTTTTGAAACCTTGCGTAGATTATAGTACTGGCTGTGGAGTTTGCGGTCGGTTCCGTTGTTATCGTGTCCGGTTCGAGAGGAGCATCTCAATGAGAAAATTTGTTGTAACAGCGGTGATTATTGCCTCTGCCTGCGGAGTTTTTGGCGGCAGGGAAATTCGGGCGGAAGAGGCAACCAGCCATGCGGTGCAAAAAGGGGATACCCTCTGGGATCTGAGCGGAGGGTATCTCAATGATCCGCTGCTTTGGCCGAAGATTTGGAAAATAAATCCTGGGATCGCCAACCCCCACTGGATCAGGCCGGGTCAAACCGTCAAGATTCCGGGCATGAAAAAGAAGGCTCTGGTCAGGGAAGCATCCGCGGATAGGGTTGTCGGCCCGGTGGAGTCCGGGTCCTCGGCGTTAGCCCGAGCAGGCTTGGCGTCGTCCTCCGAGCCGCTGCCCATTGTGGTGGTGAAAAAAGATCTGCCCTTGTCCGGTGCGCGGGCCAAGGCGGTTCAGATGATCGATCCGGCCCAATATTACGACCGGGGAATCGGTATGCTCACCAACGAAATCCCCAACGAGGGTAAGGTGCTGGGCACCGAACAGGGTTGGCAGAGCGCGGCTCTCGGCGAGATTATTTTGATCTCTGCCCCTGGCGCCCAGGTAGGTCAGCAGTTTGGCGTGTACCGGGATATGGGCAAGGTTGAGTCTCTGGGGTATTTTAGCGCAAGTCCCGGTCATCTGCTGGCGGATATTGCCGTTGTCGAGGTTGTGGCCTTGGAGGCATCCAGGCAGCAGGCTGTTATCCGGCGGGCCTATGCCGAAGTGAGAACCGATGACGTTCTGGGTCCGCTGCCGGAGCGGCCTACGGTTTCCGTGCGATCGGCCCCGGCAGCCTCGGTCAAAGGCGCGGTGGTGGCGTTTCAGTTCATGCGCCAGCTTGCCGGGCCAGATGATATTGTTTATTTGAATATCGGCGCGGATCAAGGACTTGCACCTGGAGACCTGTTGTCGGTGGCAGCGGCGGATAAAGCCGAAGGCCGGAATTCTGGGGAAATCATGATCTTGCGGGTTTCACCAACCACTGCGGCTGCGGTGGTGA
Organism: Deltaproteobacteria bacterium; assembly: GCA_026388695.1. GTDB lineage: Bacteria > Desulfobacterota > Desulfobulbia > Desulfobulbales > Desulfurivibrionaceae > Thiovibrio. The sequence goes on from JAPLJH010000069.1 coordinate 29,880, forward strand.
CGAAACGAAGCGGTCACGAAGTGCGCCGAGGGGATGTGGTGGGGCCGCCGGTTTTGTAGAATCAGCCGCTGTTTGTAACTCTAGCGGTTGTCCGTCATCAGCCTGCCCACTGTATCCCAGATGCGGTGGGCGGTTTCTTCCTTGCTCAGTAGGGGCAATTCTTCCTTCGCGCCATTGCGGTCAAGCAGGGTGACTCTGTTGGTGTCCGCGGCAAAACCGGTTTCCGCTCCCCCGATATCGTTGACCACGATCAGGTCAAGATTCTTTTCCTTGAGCTTTCTGGCCCCTTCCTTGAGATGATCCCTGCTCTCTGCGGCAAAGCCGACGAGCAGCGGGTTTTTTTGCCCCCGCTCCCCCAGTTCCTTGAGAATATCCGGGTTGGCGACCAGGGGCAGGGAGAGCGCGGCCTGTCCTTTTTTCACCTTGTGGGGTTCTTTTTCGGCGGGGCGGTAGTCGGAGACAGCCGCGGCCTTGACGACAATGGTCGCCGTGTCGAGACAGCGCATGACCTCTGCCTGCATTTCCACGGCGGAGGTGACTTGGATGCATTTCACCCCCGGCGGGACGGCCAGGGCGGTGGGTCCGCTGATCAGCGTTACTGTTGCCCCCCGTTGTCTGGCCGTGGCTGCCAAGGCATAGCCCATCTTGCCGGTGGAGGGATTGCTCAAGAAGCGGACCGGATCAAAGGCCTCCCTGGTGGGGCCGGCGGTGATGAGCACATGTTCCTCGGCAAGGGTTTTGGGGGCGAAGGTCGAGAGGATAGCCTGCCGCACGGTTTCCCAGTCTGTCAAGCGGCCCGGTCCTTCTTCACCGCAGGCCATCTTTCCGCAATCGGGTTCGAGAACCCCATACCCGTATGATCTGATGGTGGCAAGGTTCGCCTGGGTGGCCGGGTGCTGGAACATAACGCTGTTCATGGCCGGGCAGACCAGGATCGGGCCGGAGGTGGCCAGGGCGATAGTGGCCAGCAGATTGTCGGCCAGGCCATGGGCCAGACGGGCGATGGTCTGGGCCGAGGCCGGGGCAATGAGCAGCAGGTCGTGCTCCCTGGCCAGGTTGATGTGCGGGATGGTTTCCGGCGCCTCGGCGCTGAACATGCCGGTGTGCACCGGATTGCCGGAAAGGGCCGCCAGGGTCAGGGGGCTGATGAACCGGCAGGCAGACTCGGTCATGACCACGGTGACTTGGCCGCCTTCCCGGCGCAGGGCGCGAACCCAGTCCGCCACCTTGTAGGCGGCGATACTGCCGGTAATTCCTAAAAGAATTTTTTTATCGGTCAGAAGAGACATGGGATTCGCGCCGCCTGCTCCTTACATCCCAGAGCCGAAGGGGTTGCTTGACTTGGAGCCGCCTGCGTGCCCTGCGGAGGTGTCTTCGGCGACATAGATGGCAATCTCCGTGCGCATGAGCAGTTTGTCCTCGGACAGGACAATGGTGCAGGTCTTGTTCTGTTTGATGAAGGCGAGCAAGATGTTTTTGTACTTGGTTGAGCCAGCGAGCTTCCATCCATTTCTGGGCATGTTGTTGCTGAAGAAGTCGGCAGCGGAGGTGATGTCAACCCGGCCGGTGTATTGCAGCACCCCGCCGACATAGGAGTCGGTCCGGACGATCATGCTTTTTTCCCGGTCCCAACTGAACTCGCTGGGGATCAGAATGTCGGAAAATTCATTGGCCCGATAGGGCTGTTCCATGGAAGAAGAAGGAGCAGTGGCGGCGAAGGGGTCTGCGGAAGCCCCTTTATCGCTGCTGCCTCCGCCCAGGCCCAATTCGGCGCAGCCGCTGAGGGCGACAAGGCTGGTAAGCGCAAGAACGGTTGAGAGAAATACGGTACGAAACGGTTTACGTGGCATAGTCATGGAGGGCCTCCTAGGGTAATGGTGTTACAGCTCAATACGGTTATAACTCTTTGACGATGAATTCCGCCAATGGTTTTCTCTGTGATTGCTGGTCGCGTCGGCTTGGGTGGCCGAGGGCGATGAACGCCATCAATTCCAGGTTACTGGCAAGGCCGAGAATCTGGCCGACTTTCTCCCGGTTTTTTAAAATCTGTCCGAGCCACACCGCCCCCAGGCCAAGGGCCTCGGCGGCCAGCAGCATGTTCTGGATGCAGGCCCCGGCTGATTGCGCATCTTTAAGATCGTCATACATGGCTTGCCTGTCAAGATATACGGCGATCAGGGCAGGGGCGGCGAGGATAATATGGCCGTAGGTGGTCTGTTCGGCCAACTTGCCGCAGATTGCCGCATCGGTAATAATGGCAAACCGCCAGGGCTGGTTGTTCAAGCCGGAAGGCGCCCAGACCCCGGCCTGGATGATATCATAGAGCGCGTTGATGTCCACCGTCTGCTCGGTGAAGTTTCGGATACTGCGTCGTTGTTCGATGGCTTCAAGAATCGGTGAAGGCATGGGGATGAGGGCGGGTCGCGCTGTAATGATTATTGAGGTGTATTTGTTCGGAACACCCTGAAATTTCAAGAAAATCATAGTCGGTTGGGCCATGGTTTGTCAAACGGTTTCCACGGACGGGTTGTCTTGCGCAAGAAATAAAAACCTGTTAGAAACTGCGGCCAGGGAGGCTTCCATGGAAAAGAAAATCCAAAAAATTGAGATTCCTCTGCCGGTTCCTGGCCACGGGGCAGAGCTGATCGATACCCATTGCCACCTCGACATGTCGGCCTATGAGGCTGATTTTGAGGTGGTGCTGGCTCGGGCCTTGGCTGCAGGGGTGACCCGGATCATCAGCGTGGGCATCGACCTGGAAAGTTCGCGCCGGGCCATTGCCTTGGCCGAACAGCACCAAGGCATCTACGCCACGGTGGGGGTGCACCCGCATAATGTCGCGGAACTTAGCGAGGATGATTACGCGGAGTTGCAGGCTCTGTGCCGCCACGTAAAGGTCGTGGCCTACGGCGAGATCGGCCTTGATTATGTGAAAAACTACGCGCCAATTGCCCTGCAAAAGGAGCATTTTTCCCGGCAGGTTGTTTTGGCCAAGGAATTGCATCTCCCCCTGGTGGTCCATGACCGCGAGGCCCATGACGATATCATGGAAATCCTTGAGACCGCAGGTCCGTTTCCCGCCGGAGGAGTGATGCACTGCTTTTCCGGGGATACGACCTTTGCCAGGCGGGTGCTGGCCCTGGGCTTTCATATCTCCATCCCAGGGGTCGTCACCTTTGCCAAAGCCGAGATGCTCCATGAGGCGGTGCGCGAGATTCCCCTCGGTTCGTTGGTTTTGGAAACGGACGGGCCGTTCCTTGCCCCGGTGCCAAAGCGCGGGAAACGCAACGAGCCGCAGCTCATGCTTTTTACCGCCCAGAAGGTGGCGGAGTTGAAAGGGGTTTCGCTAGAGGAGGTGGCCCGGCAGACCACCATCAATGCGGTGCGGCTTTTTGGCTTGGAAGGACGATGAACTAATGGGAACGGTGGCGGAAAATATCGAGACAATCCGGGCCAGGATTCGGGCGGCGGCGGAGCGGGCCGGGCGCGATCCGGAGTCGGTGCGGCTGGTGGCGGTGAGCAAGCATCAACCCCTTACGGCAATCCGCGAGGCCATGGCAGCCGGGCAGGTGGTTTTCGGCGAGAATTATTTGCAGGAGGCCGAGGATAAGGTCGCAGCCCTTGGCCAGGGTCTGGTCTGGCATTGCATCGGGCATCTGCAAAGCAACAAGGCCCGGATTGCAGCGGAGGTTTTTGATTGCATCGAAACCATCGATCGGCTCAAGCTGGCCAAGGCGCTGGAAACGAGGCTCGCCGAACTGGGCAAGACTATGCCCGTTCTGGTCCAGGTCAACGTGGGCGGGGAGGCGCAGAAGGCCGGGGTTTCCCCCAAGGAGGCCAAGCAACTGTGTCATGAGCTGCAACAGTTTCCGCACCTGAGATTGCAAGGACTCATGACCATGCCGCCCTTTGTCGAGAACCCGGAGGAAAGCCGGGCCTGTTTTCGCCAGCTTCGCCTGCTGGGGGAAAACCTTGTGGCCCAGGGCCTTCTTGGCCAGCATGGGTCAATGGAGCTCTCCATGGGCATGTCCGGTGATTTCGAGGTGGCCATCGAGGAAGGTGCAACCCTGGTGCGGGTGGGCACGGCGCTGTTCGGCGAGAGATAGCCTTCCAATTCATTTCTTGCTCAATTCAACTCGTCATCCTTCCAGTATTTGGTGCCCTTGACCGTGGCCTGGAGCGCCAGTCCGCTCTGGGTCAACTGGTAAATGGTGATCCCGTCGAACATCGCCTCGCCTCCCACGGCCGCGCCTTTGTCGCTGGCCTTGGCTGCGGCATCGGCATGCCCCCCGAATTCCCAACCGCTGTTGATGAATTTTGTCATGGTTTCCCGGTCGTGGAAGATAAAGACAGCGCGGAAGTCTTTAACCCCAAGCCCCAAGCCAATCCCGGCCGCACCCATCTTCATGAACACGGGTTTGCTCGCCCTGGCGTCGGTGACCACCCCATGGCCGCCGCCGACACTGACAAAGATCACATTGATGTCGGCGTTGTTGAACACCGCATAGCCAGGGGCCTTGGCAATCTCGGCTTTTGCCTGGGGATGAATCTTGTACAGGTCGGACAGCACTTCGTCCCGCATGGCGAGGACGGCCTTGCGTTTGTCTTGGGTGGTTGTTCCGGTAGTCGTGGCGCAGCCCGTCAGCAGGCAGGCGATAACCAGAGCGCATAACCAGATTGGTATCCGTTTCATATGTTCTCCTCTTCCTGTGATCCCACAGGGTATTTTCTTCTGGCAATATCCTGAACAAGCACCATCATGGGGAATCCTGTTGGGCATGTCAATCTGATTTTGCCAGAAGCGAATCGGCTTTCAATCTGGTACAGTAATGCCATGGAAAAACAACCTGCACGAAACATGGAATTGCTTGCCCCGGCTGGCACCATCGAGGCCTTTGAAGCGGCGGTGGAGAGCGGGGCTGATGCTATTTATATCGGGGCTCCGGCCTTTAACGCCAGGGCTCTGGCCCGCCATTTTTCCCTGGCCGAGGTCGCGGCCATGATCGATCATGCCCACAAGAACCGGGTCAAGGTCTATCTGGCCATGAACAGCCTGATGAAGGAAGAAGAGATCTCCAAGGCGGTGGAGGAGTTGGCCGCCCTGGAGGCGCTCAAGGCCGACGCCCTCATCATTCAGGATCTCGGCATCTCCTATCTGGCCCGCAAGTTCTTTCCCGGTCTGCGCTTGCATGCCAGCACCCTCATGGGCGCGCACAACTCCCTCAACGTGAGGCAATTTTCCGAGATGGGTTTCAAACGGGTGGTTTTGGCCCGGGAGACAACCCTCGCCGAGATAGGCCAGATCCACAAGCAATGCCCGGTGGAGCTTGAGGTGTTTGTCCACGGGGCTCTTTGTTTCGCCTATTCCGGCCTGTGCCTGTTCAGCAGTTATCTTGGTGGGAAAAGCGGGCTGCGAGGCCGTTGCGTCCAGCCCTGCCGCAGGCGTTACACCTGGGGCAGCAAGGGCCGTGGCTCTGGAGCACCGGCGGGCTATCTTTTTTCCATGAACGATCTGGCCGGACTTGAGCTGATCCCCCAGTTGCGGCAGGCCGGAGTCAGCTCGCTCAAGATTGAGGGCCGGATGCGCAGCCCCCAGTATGTGGCCTCGGTGGTCAAGGCCTATCGGCTGGCCCTTGATAATCCCGCAACCCCGGCGGTGCTGGCCGAGGCGAAAGAGTTGTTGGAGCAGGCCATGGGCCGCAAGGCCTCGCTCGGCTATTTCAAAAAGGCCCAACCGGCTGACATTATCGCCCCGCAGCATTCCGGCAATGTCGGCCTGTTCTTGGGTAAGATCGAGAAGGTCACTGCCAACCGCGCCCAAATGACCCTGAAAGAACCGCTTAAAGTTGGCGACCGGCTCCGCATCCACCAGGAAGGCTCGGGCGAGCGGCAGGGCTTTACCCTAAAAGGTTTGTGGCAGGGGAAGGTGGCCCTGGATAAGGCTGCGGCAGGCAGCAAGGTGCAGCTTGATCTGCCGCCGGGCGCGCAATGGGGCGACAGCCTCTACAAGGTGGACCTTGGCGAGCGCCGTCAGCAGGGGGCCAAGAAGGCTATCCAGCCTGGGTTATTCAGCAAAAAAGTGGCCAATCTGGTTGATCCCCGCAAGCTCGCCCAGATCACCCATTTTCTGGGCAAGCCGGTCAGCAGGCCGACTGGGGGCAAGACCAGGGAGGCGCGGCCTGCCCGCGGCCAGGCCCAGCTTCAGACCCAGGGTGGCCGTCGGGGCGTGCCCCAGGTGCAGCTGCCCCTGGAATGGTGGCTGAAGATCGATGATTTTGAATCGCTCAAGGTGCAGCTCCCCACCCCGCCGTCGCGCCTCATCATCACCCTGTCCCGCCAGACCTTTGCCCAATACTCCCGGCAGCAAAAACGCTTGACCCTGTATCGGCGGCGGTTGGTCTGGGCCTTGCCGCCGGTGATCCTGGAGGCTGATCTGTTGTTTTACCGCGAGGCCATCGCGCATCTGCGCGGCAGCGGCTACAACACCTGGCAGATCGGGCATATCGGCCAGTGCCTGCTGTTTGAGGTGGAGGCTCAGGCCCCGGTTGAACCGGGAGCGGAAAGCCCATCTCCTGGCCGCAAAAAAGGCCGGGCCGTGCAGGCTTCGACCGAGCGACTGCTTCTTTTCGGCGACTATACCCTGAATGTCTTGAACAGCATGAGCGTCCAGGCCCTGGCCGGACTGGGGCTGAACAATGCCCAGCTGGCCATTGAAACCGACCGGCAGAACCTCTTCGATGTTCTCGGCCATAAAAACGCGCTGCCAATGGGCATGACCATCTATGCCCAGCCCCCGCTCTTCACCGCCCGGCTGGCCTCCCCGTTTTTCAAATACGACCAGCCTCTGGTCAGCCCCAAGGGCGAGGTGATCGTGCTCAAGCAGTGCTGGGGTCAGACCGTGGCCGTGGCCGATCTGCCCTTTTCCCTCTTGCCTTACAGCACCGAGCTTGCCAGCCGGGGTGTGGCCTTTGCCGTGGTTGATCTTTCCCACATGCGGCCGCGTCCCGACGAGCTGGTTGCTGCCTTCCGCCAGTCCGGCCAGCCAGGGCGCGGGGGCCGCAGGCTCAGCACCTTCAACTATACGGGGACCCTGTTGTGAGCCGGGCATCCTGTTCAGCCTGTATTTTCCTGGCCCTGCTGGTTGTGGGCGGAGGGATTTTGGGGCTGGCAGGAAGCGCTGTTTCTTCCCCACCCCCCTCATCTCCAGATCAACAGGAGGCCCGCGCCATTCTCCTGGAGATCGACGATCTCTGGCGCGCCACCAGTTCCCAGGGTACGGTGCGCATGGAGGTGAAAACCGCCAACTACACCCGGACCATGCGCATGGAGATCTGGTCCAAGGGCAAGGACAAATCCCTGGTCCGCATCGTCTCTCCGCTCAAGGAAAAGGATACCGCCAGCCTGAAAACCGGCAACACCATGTACACCTATCTTCCCAAGACCGATCGCACCATCCGCCTCACCTCCAGCATGATGATGAGTTCCTGGATGGGCAGCCATTTCACCAACGACGATCTGGTCAAGGAGTCGCGGCTCTCCGAGGATTATGACCCGCGCATCAGCTTTCGGGGGAAAAAGGACGGCCGGGAGATCATCGAATTCACCCTACAGCCGCGCCAGGACGCCGCCGTGGTCTGGGGAAAAATCGTCATGACCGTTACGGCCCAGGGTCATCTGCCCCTGTTGGCCACCTATTATGACGAGGACAACGCCCTGGCCCGCACCATTTATTTCAGCGAGGTTAAAAACATGGGGGGCCGCCTCCTGCCTGCCTTGCTCAAGGTCGTGCCCACGGACAAGCCCGGCGAACACACGGAGCTGATCTATGAGTCCATGCGTTTTGATCTTGACCTGCCGGAATCGCTTTTTTCCCTTTTGGAGCTACGACGCCGCTGATCGGAACGCAGTGTTCGTGGAGAGGTGCAACGTGCAGATATTTTTCTTTGCCCTGAGAAATTTCAACCGCGCCCGGACCAGAACCTGGATCACCGTTGGGGCCATGGCCTTTGCCTGCGCGATCATGATTTTTTACGCGAGCCTTCTGGAAGGCTGGCTTGCAGGCATGGAAAAAAATGCCGTGGGCATGGATATTGGGGAGTTTCAGGTCCATGTCCGCACCTTCCGCGCCGATCCTGATCTGTTCAAGATTATCGTCGGGGAAGAGGCTCTGCTTGCCCGGCTTGGAGAAAAAGGTTTTGTGGCGTCCCCGCGTCTATACGCAACCGGGCTGGCTGCGGCGGGCAATGCCTCAAGCGGCGTCGAGTTGCGTGGGGTTGATCTGATGCGGGAGCCTCTGATTACCGCGCTGAATCAACATGTCTGGCAGGGGCAATGGCTTGACGAACAGGATCAGGCTGGGGTGGTGGTTGGCCGCAAGCTGGCCAGGATTCTTGGTCTTAGGGTGGGCGATGAGGTGGTGGTGGTGGCCCAGGCTGCCGACGGCTCCACGGCCAACGAATTGTTTCGGGTGCGGGGGATATTGCAGTCTGTGTCCCAAGGGGTGGACCGGAGCGGTTTTTTTATGACCGATGCCGCCTTCCGCAGGCTGATGATCGTTCCGCAAGGCGCGCATGCAATCGTGGTCAAGCGCCAACAGCCCACGGAAGATCTCAACGCTGCCACTGTCCGGTTGGCGCAATTGCTGCCGGAGTATGAGGTGCGCAACTGGCGCCAGCTACAGCCGGTGCTCGCCCGGCTTTTAAACATGAGCGATATCTCCCTGGTGATCATGCTGCTCATCACCTATGCCGCCGTGGGCATCCTGACCCTCAACGCCCTGTTGATGAGCGTTTTTGAACGAATCCCCGAGTTTGGGGTGATGAAGGCCCTGGGTTTTTCCCCCTGGGGGCTTTTTGCCATGATCGTGGTGGAGAGTATGCTTCAGGTCACCGTGGCTGTCTTTCTGGCCCTGGCCGTCGGGTTGCCCATTTCCTTGCATTTCAGTACCCACCCCATCGATTTTTCCGGGTTTATCCAATCCTCTTCGACCATTGCCGGGATCGCCGTTGATGCGAGATGGTATTGCGTGGTCACCGCTCACAGTGTGGTGCTGCCCATTCTCTTTCTGTATCTGGTAGCGGGGCTGGCCATTTTGTATCCCGCGTTCAAGGCGGCGATGCTCAAGCCGCTTGCCGCCATCTATCACCGCTAGGAGAGCATTGATGCAGCTTGGAACCATGGCATGGCGAGGCCTGATGCGTAACAAGCGGCGGACTGCGATCACCGCTTTTTCCGTGGCTTTCGGCGTCTTGCTGTCCGTGACTTTTACCGCTTCCGGCGATTATGCCTACACCAACATGATCAATACCAGTGCGGTGATGGGACTGGGGCATCTGAGTGTGGAGCATCCGGAGTATCAGGATACGCCGACCATGGACAAGCGCCTGGTCGATGCGTTTGCCGTGCAGCAGAAAGCCTTGCAAACCCCAGGGGTAACCGCCGCGCCGATCCGCATCATGGGGCAGGCCATGTTTGCCAGCGGAGCCAAGAGCGTGGGCGGCACCTTTATCGCCATCGATTCGGCCCAGGAAACCCCGGCGTATAATATCTTCCTGCGCACCCTTGTCGAGGGACAGTGCTTTACCGCAGACGAGGAGCATGGCGTTGTTGTCGGGGCAAAGATGGCGGAAAAGCTGAATCTGCGCCTGGGCAAGAAGCTGATTTTTACCCTGACGGATAAGGATGGGGAACTGGTCAGCGAACTCAGCCGGGTGAGCGGGATTTTCAAGACCGGGGACGATTCGGTTGACGGGGCGTTGGTTCTTTTGCCCCTGGCGCTGGCGCGTAAGGCTCTCGGCTATGAACCCGACGCCGCTTCCCTGGTGGCGATTTTTCTTGCCGATCACCGGGAGGCTGCGGCTATAAAGAGCAAACTTGCCGGATTATGGGCAGGGCTGCCGGATATCGGCGTGCTGACATGGCAGCAAAGCCAGCCGGATCTGGCCGGGCTTATTGCCGTGGATCGCCTGTTTAACCGTCTGCTTCAGTTTCTGGTGGGGCTGGTTATCGCCGCCGGGATTACGAACACCCTGCTGATGAGCGTCATGGAAAGGCGGCGGGAATTCGGGATCATGATGGCGCTGGGAATGATGCCGGGCCAGGTCATGCGGCTGGTGTTGCTGGAATCCTGTTGGCTTGCCCTCTTGGGCTTGGCCTTGGGGGTGATTATCACCACGCCCTGGTTTCTGTATATGGTCAGGATCGGCATTGATTTCAGCGGGCAGATCGGGGAGGATTACAGCGCCGGCGGGGTTCTCGTGGACCCGGTCATGAAATTTCGGCTCTACAGGGAAAGCGCCTTGTGGATAGCTGGCGCGGTGTTTTTCCTGACGCTGGTGGCAGGTATTTTCCCGGCTTTCAAGGCAGGCAGGACCTCGCCGGTGGAGAATTTGAAGCAGGGGTAAGAGTGTCTGATTGCCAAGCTATCTAGCAGCCCGAGGAATGCTTTGTTTTTTCGTTCATTTCTTTGTTTGCCCAAAGAAACGAACCAAAGAAAGGGCACCCTGTGTCTCTTGTCCCGCCGAAGGCGGGATGCCCTGTGCTCCTCAATGCTGCCGGGGCTTTGCAAACTCGGCTTCGCCTCAAACAGTGCAAAGCCCTTTTTTGGCAGCCTCTCCGGTGCTCGGCGGCGGGCCAATGGGATTTTGACTGCATGGGGAATAAAGGACTTGACTGAGATTACTTCGTAATCAGAAAAGAGTATTGGGATTTAACCAGGGACGAAAGAGCCGACCATGAACAACACCCCGCTTGTGCAGCTCGAAAATGTCAGCAGGATTTACCAGCAGGGCAAGGTCCAGGTCTCTGCGGTGACGGACTTTTCCCTTACAGTGCAGGCCGGGGAATTCAGTGTGCTCTGCGGGCCGTCCGGTTCCGGGAAAACGACGATCCTCAATATGATCGGCGCGTTGGATGAACCAACCCTTGGCAGGGTGCTGCTGGAAGGCCGCGATCTTGCCCAGCTGGGCCGGAGCGGCTTGGCCAGGCTGCGGCGCGACCGCATCGGTTTTGTCTTCCAGTCCTACAACCTCAATCCGGTGCTGACCGCCTGCGAAAATGCCGAGTTTGTCCTGGCTTTGCAGAATATCCCCAAAGCCCAGCGGCGGCAGCGGGTTATGGAGGTGCTGGCCGAGGTCGGCATGGCCGAATTGGCGGAGCGCAGACCGGATGAGCTTTCCGGCGGGCAGCAGCAGCGAGTTGCCATTGCCAGGGCCATTGTTTCCCGACCTGCCATTGTCCTGGCGGATGAGCCCACTGCCAATGTGGATTCGGCAACGGCGGATGCGATTCTCGATCTCATGGCGCGCCTTAACCAGGAGCAGGGGATAACCTTTCTTTTTTCCACCCACGACCAGCAGGTAATGGATCGGGCTCGGCGGCTTATTCATCTCCGGGACGGCAGATTGGAGCACGATGAGGTCCGCGGATGAGGGGGGAAGTCCTTTCGTTGTCTGCGTTATTTTTTGTCGCGGTTCTTTTCTCCCCTGCACCAGGACAAGCCTTTACCGACTGGCAGTCCGAAGATACGTCCGTCAGCCTGCGGGGATTTACCGGCTTGGGTGGCAGCTATAACCGCAATCCAGAGGCAGCAGCTTTGTATGACAGCCGGGAGGATCTGCTTTGGGATTTGGACCAACGGCTTCTGGTTGCGGCAAAGTATCGGGAGAATGCCAGGTTTGACCTGAACCTCCTGCAAAATATCCGCGCTACGCCGAGTCCGGTATTTGGCGTCAGGCCTGCCGGAGTAGAGCGGAGCGGGCTGCTTTCCTGGCAGCAGCATGCCGGCGGCAACTCCGAGGCGAATTTGAGCGTGGACACCGCGGCCTTCCATTATGTGCAGCAGAACATCGAGTGGAGCTTTGGTCGGCAACCGGTGAACCTGGCCACCACCACATATTTCAGTCCCAATGATTTCTTTGCCCCCTTTGCAGCGCAAACCTTTTATCGGGTCTACAAACCGGGGGTGGACAGCGCCCGGGCCGAGGTGCGGCTGGGAAACCTTGCCCAGTTGAGCCTGATCGGGGTGCTGGGGTATTCACCCGAAAGCACTACCGATACCGATTGGCGGAACCGGCCCGACTGGAGCCGAAACTCGCTGTTGGCCAGGGTTGCCGTCAACCGCAACGATTGGGAATGGGGATTGCTGGGCGGCACGGTGCGTGAGCATCGGATAACCGGCGGTTCCCTACAGGGCGAGTTTTTCGACTGGCTGGGCGTCCGGGCGGAAGGGCATTACGCAGCCCCGGAACAAGACGGGCTATCCGGCTGGGCCGAGGTAAGCGCGGGAATCGAGCACCGTTTTGCCGACAGCCTGGAGCTGCGGTTGGAACAGTTTCACCATGGCCAGGGGTACAGCTCCAGCGAGGCGCTGAGTCAGGCTCTGGTCTCAGGCAATCTGGCGGAGGGATACACGGGGCGGGACTACACCGCCTTGGGCGCAAGCTACGAGTTTTCTCCCTTGCTGACCGGGCAGGCCCTGCTGCTTGCCAACTGGAGCGATCATTCCCAGTTGCTGAGCCTTAACGGGGTGTACTCACTCTCCAACGAGGCGGAGCTGGCCGTGACCCTGGCTCTCCCCAGGGGAGAGCATGCAGAGAACGGCTTTGGCGGCTCTGAATTTGGTCTTGTTCCCGTCACCCTTGCCTGTACGTTTCGGGTGTACTACTGATGAACCCGGAGTTTGGCGGTTTGGGATAGTCTGTACGGAATAGGATTGTGGTGCAGCCGGACCGGCCGCATTGTTTCAGGCTCAGGAAAACCCCGATTTTGTGGAACAGCCCGAGAGCGCCCCGGAGGGGATGGAGCTTGAGCCGGAGGAAATTCGGAAGCTTGAGGCGGAGATGGTTTTTTTCACTACGCTGCTGCCGCATTTCGGGCAGACAGGGTCATTGGCGGTTTCCGTGGAGGTGACAATGGTCTCGAACAGGGCCTTGCACTTCTGGCAGCGGTATTCATAGATGGGCATGGCGTTCTCCTTGGGAATGGGTAAAATGTACGCGGTTCCATGTATGATTGGAATTTAAGGCTTTTCTTAACCTTTGTCCAGGTTAAAATGTTTTTTGAGTGCGTGTGTCCTGAAAACCAGGGCGGAGAGCAGGGTGCAGAGGGCGACTAGGCCGAGGATCATGGCGAGACGCAGCCAAGGGAGCCCCTGAGCCTGCCGGTCCGTGACCAGCCGGATTGCGGTAACAAGCCATTCCAACGCGCCCGCCACCAACAACCCTTGCATGAGCCGGGATACCAAAGGCCTTCGGATACAGAGCAGGCCCAGGGCAAGCAGCGCTCCGCCGGCAAGAAGAAGATGCCCTGCCCGGTAAAAATGGGCGCCAAGCAGCAGCATGCTGAAAATCACGGGCAATAGTCTGAAGATCTTCATGGTTGTTTCAGCTCCTGATGAGACTAGATTGAAAAAAATGGGCGCAAGAATGCCTGAATTCAGCAACGCCAAAGGCGTCCGTCGGGATGAGGCGGTAGAACCCGAGTGGCAATCCATCCGCTGAACGCACCGCACAAATAGCCGGCAATGACATCCGCGGGAAAGTGTGCGCCAATGTTGATTCGAGAGACACCAACCCATACGGCAAAGAGGATGAGCAAGGCTCTCGGCAGATTTCGACAGTGTGGCCAGAAGACAACGGTAAGCAGCATGACAAACGCCGCGTGCCCGCTAGGAAAACTGTAGATTGATTCCGGTTCGCCGAGGACATGAACGGTTGCAAGGGTAATTGCCGCCGACGGCCGGGGCATATGCAGCCACAGCTTGAGAAGCGTCACCAAGATCGCCGCGAGTACGTACCCCGCCAGCAATGTCAGCAGAAGCCGAAGGATGGTCTTTCTTTCGGGAAGCCACCTGATGTGATCGGTGCCGGAGGCCACTGTCCGGACTGCAAGCATGAGAATCAACGCGCCGATAATCCAAGGCAAATTCCAAAAGTCGCCGAGTCTTGACCCCAGCAACATCAGTTGATCGAGATAAACACTGTGAATACCATTTATCGCAAAAAACAATGTCTGGTTTAAGCCGAACCAGTTGTAGAAGGGAGTACCCGGCATTGAGGAGCTTTCAGTGCAATAACTGGATTGTTGTTTGGTCTTAAATGATCCCGCTTCCAAGCAGGATGGCGATCAGAAAAAGCATGACCGCCACCAGAACCTGCAAGGTGCGGATGGTAACCTTCTTGACCAGACGGCTGCCTAAAAAAGCGCCGGTAAAGGCGGCCAGGGTGGCGACCACGATGAGGGCCAGGTTTCCCATGACTTCCTGTGATTTAAGGAGCCCAGCATATACGGTGAGGCGGGAAAAATCAACCAGGGCGGCGATGACCACGCCCGTGCCGATGAAGGCCTCCTTGTTCAGGCCGCTCTTGACGAGAAAGGTGCTGCGAAAGGCGCCCTGATTGCCGGAAAGCCCCCCGAAAAACCCGCTCAAAAGCCCCCCTGCGGGCATATATTTCCGGCTGATGGCGAGCTGTTTGGTGGCAGGAAACAACTCGAGCGCGGAAAACCCGGCCATGAGCAGGGCGATGACGAGCTTGACCGGGTGGACCATGAACTGTCGGCTATTGAGCAGATAGGTGTAAAGCGGCGCCAGGTCGGCCAGCCACAGGAGCACCTTGGCGCCTGCGAAACTTGCCAGAAAAGCGGGCAGGCCGAAAAGCAGTACGGTCTGCCAGTCCGCCCGTCGGCTGAAGAGCCATACCTTGAACAGATTGTTGGCGAAGTGGACCAGCGCGGTCTGGGCAATGGCCACCTCGACCGGGAAAAAGATGGCAAAAACAGGCATGAGCAAGGTGCCCAGACCGAAGCCGGAGAAGAGGGTCAGGCCCGAGGCAAGCAAGGCCACGGTGCAGATAATCAGGTAACTCATAGCTTTTTCCTTATTCCAGAGACCGTGCTTCCTTTGCCATACCCATTTTGAGGCCGGACGGCAAGGGGGGAAAACATTTTCTTTGCATGGGTCTAGTTGTCTCAATTTGGAGGATGATTGCGGACCAAAAGCCTGCCGGTGACCAGCGAGGGCCGGGGGCAAAAAAAAAACAAGGGGCGAGGAAATTTCCCCGCCCCTTGCCTCATGCTCGGCCAGGATGGTGTTGGCCCAGTCACGATTTTTAGTGGTTTTCTAGAAACGATAGGTCAAAGTGACTGCCCCGAAATGGGCCTCGTAGCTGGGTCCGAGATAGCTGCCCAGGTTGATCAGCCGATTGCCCCATTGTGTGGAGGTGGCATCGGAGGTGTCACGCAGCAGGTATTCGCTGCCCACCGATTCAACCCAGGGGGTATTTGCCGCCTGCATCCAGTCGCTGATTTTGTAACGGTCATAAATGTAATGCACCCCGCATACCAGATTTTCCAAAAACTTGTATTCCATAGTGGCATTGAGGTTGTACTGCTTGTGGGTGACCGTCTCGGGGTTGCGGAAGGCGAACGCCGTTGTGTCGCCGAAAGTGCTGCCATAGCCGCTGTACTCGATATCGACCTTACCCTGGGAATAGGTGTAGTCCGAGGAAAAGCGGAGGGTGCCGGGGATGATTTCGTAGCCCCCTCCAACACCGATGGTATTGGTCTTGTCATCGGTTACCGCCATCCATTGACCGAGGGCGTTGCCCCAGTTGCCATTCGCTGTTGCCGAGGGGGTGCCAAGGGTAGTTGGATTGAGCTTGTTGGCATCGTTGAACTCCAGGCCTCGCTGGGTGGATTTGATTGTTTCCCTGCTACCGAAGGCGTTTAAGCTCAGCCGTTCGGTCGCAGCGTACGAGGCATCCAGGGCATAGCGATTGGTCTTGCTCTTCAGCAGGCCGAGTTGGTCGCCAGGGGTTGCGAGAACATCATCCGCCGCTAACACACCGTTGCCAGAGGCCAGCAAGGGTTGCACCGGGTTCACGCCGGAATCGTAGTCATCATTCCGGTACCGATAGGAGGCCGTCAGGTCCAGGCCCTCCGTGGGCATGACGGTGGCGGCAAGATCGAACTGATTACGCACCCGGTCGGACACGTCGAGCTTCCGCAGATCCGGGTGGTTACTGAAGGAGTTCACCGGGTTCTCGCTGGCGGCGCTAGCGCCCCAGTAGCTTTGAGCCGTAACCGCATTGTTGTAGTCGCCACCGTCACGGTCGCCATACAGATACTTGCCCCGCAAGGTGAGCCAGTTGGTCGGCCTGGTTTTCACCGAGCCCTTAAAGATATTTTCGTCGGTGTTGGCCTCGCGGAATTCGCGGTCGATATTTTCCCGCTCGTAGCCAAGGCCGAAGGTGGT
>JAPLJH010000107.1 GCA_026388695.1 Deltaproteobacteria bacterium
TTCGCTATGGATATCCATTGTTTTACCTTTGCTGAAGGATCCCGAGGCCACCAGAAAACCCTGAATCCTAATTCTTTAGCCCAATCTGTAATTCGGGGCCTCTTTGGTGATGATCACGTCGTGGACATGGCTTTCCTTGAGCCCAGCCGCAGTGATCTTGACAAACCGCGCCTTCTGGCGCAGCTCCTCGATGGTGGCTGCTCCCAGATAGCCCATGCCGGAGCGCAGACCGCCCATGAGCTGGTAGATCATATCGGAGAGCGGCCCCCGGTAGGGCACCTTGCCTTCGATCCCCTCGGGTACATATTTGGCCTGGCTTTCCACCCCTTCCTGGAAATAGCGGTCGCTGGAACCCTGCTTCATGGCGCCGAGAGAACCCATGCCCCGATAGCCCTTGTAGGTGCGGCCCTGGTAGAGAAAGGTCTCGCCGGGGGATTCATCGGTGCCGGCAAAAAGACTGCCGATCATCACCACTCGGGCACCGATGCCGATGGCCTTGGCAATCTCGCCGGAGTACTTGATCCCGCCATCGGCAATCACCGGAACGCCGAATTTATCCGCAGCCTTGGAACAGTTGTGGATCGCGGTCATCTGCGGCACTCCGACCCCGGCCACGATGCGGGTGGTGCAGATGGAGCCTGGCCCAACCCCGACCTTGACGCAATCGGCCCCCGCCCGGATCAGGGCCTCGGCCCCTTCCGCCGTGGCGACGTTACCGGCAATGACCTGAAGCTCGGGAAAGGCATCCTTGATCCGGGTCAGGGCGTTCAAGATGTTCCGGGAATGTCCGTGGGCGGAATCGAGCACCACCACATCCACCCCGACGCCGATCAATTTTTCCACATGCTCCAAGGCGGAGTTCACGCCGATGGCCGCACCCACCCGCAACCGGCCCAGGTCGTCCTTGGCGGCATTGGGATACTTTTTCACCTTTTCAATGTCCTTGATGGTGATCAACCCCTGGAGATTGCCCTCATCATCCACCACCAGGAGTTTCTCGATCCGATGCTCATGGAGCAGGGCCTTGGATTGCTCCAGGGTGATGCCGGCCTTGGCGGTGACCAGGTTCTTGCTGGTCATGACATCCCGGACCAGCAGATCCTCGTCGGAAACAAAGCGCAGATCGCGGTTGGTGACAATACCCACCAGCTTGGTACCCCGCAATACCGGCACCCCGGAGATCCGATAGTTGCGCATGATCTCGTTGACCTCGCGCACGGTCTGGGCGTCGTTCACCGTGATCGGATCAATGACCATGCCCGACTCGGACTTCTTTACCTTGCGCACCTCGCGGACCTGTTCTTCCACGCCCATGTTCTTGTGGATGATCCCGATCCCACCTTCCCGGGCCATGGTGATGGCGGCCCGATGCTCGGTGACGGTGTCCATGGCCGCGCTGACCAGGGGAATATTCAGGGTGATCGACTTGGTCAGCATCGTGGCCAGGTTCACCTCGGTGGGCAGCACTTCGGAAGCGGCGGGCACCAGGAGCAGGTCGTCAAAGGTATAGGCGTGTTCGATTGTCTCGAGTGACATCAGCGGACTCCCTCAAAAAAAGTATGGCAGGTGATGCGCCTCGCTTGCCAAGGCGATCTGAGATACTAGAACGTCACCCACAGAACGGGTGGCAAAAAACCGTAGAGTCTTCACTATAAAAAACTTTCACGCGTGAGGTCAATGGCGAGTTTGCAGAGAAACACATCCGCTGCTCGCAACAAGGTCAGGAATCTGTTATCCCGCTCAGGAGAATACCCTCCAGCAACCCGGCATCACTCACCAGCACTGGGCTTGCCAGGGCCTGCTGCAACTCCTGCAAAAGCACCGCCCCGGCCACGATAATCTCCCCGCGCCCATCGGCCAGACAGGGCAGGGCGTTGCGTTCCGTGGGGGAAAGGGTCGCCAGCCAGGCAACCAAACGACCAACCGTGGCTTGGCTCAACGGGTAATTCTGGACCTGCTGGGCATCATAACGGTCAAGCCCCAGGGCAAGCGCGGCCAGGCTGGTCGCGGTCCCGCCGGAAGCCACCAGCGATACGTCTTGCCCGAGCATTCCCCCCTCGAAGATATTCCGCAGAGCCGGGGCCAGGGTCGCCCTGATCTTTTCGCGCATGGACTCAAGATCCGCAGCGAATTCCTCGGTCAACCCCACCGCACCCAGAGGCAGGCTGAGCACCCTAGGTTCGTTCCCGGCTGTAGCCTGAAGGATGAGCTCTGTACTGCCCCCGCCCACATCCACCACCAGCAACGGGTAGCGCCGCAGGTCTTCCGGCAAGGCAGAAAGCACCCCCAATAGAGCAAGACGGGCCTCCTCCTCGCCGGAAAGCACCTCGACCGGCCCGATCAGGGCCTCAGCCCGTTGAAGAAACTCGTCCCGATTGGTGGCTTTACGCACGGCATGGGTAGCGCAGGCCCGCACACTGTGCAACGGGTACGCCGCCATTATCCCGGCAAACCGGGCCAAGGCCGCGTCGGCCCGAAGCATGGCCGCAGGCACAAGCAGGCCGCTTTTCCCAAGCCCCTCACCCAACCGGACCGTAACCAGATCGTGGACCAGGGGGTGCAGGTGGCCATCTTCCACCTCGGCTACCAACAACCGGAAGCTGTTGGTTCCGATATCAATGCCGCAGGCTATGGTCATCGCCGATTCCCCACTGCCGCTTCGCTGTCACCGCTTCGCTGTTGCCTTTTGTTGGGGTGTACCGTACAATAATCAATACTCATAGGGGGTTAGCCTCTGCCAACCGCCCCCTCTCCCAGCAAAAAGGATCGCCGCGTGATATTTGACATCAATCCGGACAACCCGCAGCCCCGCCTGATCCAACAGGCGGCGGAGGCCATGCGCAAAGGAGCGGTGATCTGCTATCCCACCGACACCGTCTACGGCATCGGCTGCGACATGTTCAACCAGAAGGCGATCAAGCGGATCCATCAAATAAAAAAGAGGCCGATACACCAGCCTTTCAGCTTCATGTGCTCAAGCCTCAAAAACGTCAGCACCTATTGCCATGTGTCCAACATGAGCTACAGGATCATGAAAAAAGATCTGCCCGGACCCTACACCTTTATCCTGCAGGCGGCAAAGTTGGTGCCGAAGATCATGCTCAGCCGGCAAAAAACCGTGGGGATCAGGGTGCCGGACAACGCCATCTGCCTGGCGCTCATCGAAGCCCTGGGCAACCCGATGCTCAACACCAGCGCCATACAGGACCCGGATGATCCGCCCATGAGCGAGGCCTATGAAATAGAGGCCCAGTTCGGTCGGCAGGTGGATATCATCATCGACGGCGGCACGATCTACCCGGAGCCGTCATCGGTGGTCTCGCTCATCGGCGATACGCCGGAGGTGCTCCGCCAGGGCAAGGGTGAAACCGATCATTTCTGAACCCCGTCCTAAGCGGTCATAGGGTGCCGCAGATGCGCGAAAGAGGCCTATTCGCTATACATTTGGTATGCGGACAGGCCGATGACAAAGCAGATGCGGTGCCCTGTGATCGCTTACCCCCGCTTACTTCCCGTTCTGGATCAGAGCGTCTTTCAGCGATTTGCTCATGGTGAAGTGCAGATTTTTGCGGGAGGTGATCTTCATGACCTTGCCGGTCCGGGGGTTCTTGGTGGTCCGCGCCTTGCGCTGACGCACGGAAAAACTGCCAAAGCCGCGGATCTCGACGCGCCGGTCTTCGGCCAGGGCCTCCACTATGGTGTCTAACATGATATCAACGGCCTGGCTCACATCCTTTTTCAGATACGCGCCCATCTCTTCAGCCACCGCATTTACCAAATCCCGTTTCAACATCGTTTGATACACTCCTATCGCAAGGTCCCTGTCCATTCATAGGCCAGCAACGGACCGGATAAACCTGTTTGCTGTAATAGCGATTCACTTTTTTTACCGGTCATCAGCCGCAGGAAGGAAAAATCCTCTTCCTGTGGGTAGATAAGCTCCGGCATCTTTTCGGTCTTCATTCCGGCCAGGTCGGCGGCCAGCATGACCGCGTCGTGGAAATTGCCCAGCTGATCAACCAAGCCGTACTCCTTGGCCTGCTGCCCGGAAAAAATACGGCCATCGGCAATCTTTCTTACCTCTACCGCAGGCAGGGACCGGCTTTCGGACACGGCCTGGACAAACTGGCCCTGGACCACATCGATCATGCCCTGGAGCATCAGGCGCTCCTCAGCGGTCATGGACCGGGAGGGAGAGCCGATATCCTTCAGCTTGCCGCTTTTGACCACCTCGTTCTTGTAGCCAATCTTCTCAAACAGGCCTTCAAGATTGGCAAATTTGAGGATTACCCCCATGCTGCCGGTCAGGGTGCCGGGGTTGGCGACAATCTTGCTGGCGCCCAGGGAAACATACAAGCCGCCCGAGGCTGCCACCGAACCCATGGAGGCAACCACCGGCTTGATCTTACTGGTCCGCTTTACCTCGTCATAGATCTCCTGGGAAGCACCCACCGCCCCGCCGGGGCTGTCGATCCTCAGGACAATGGCCTTGATCTTGGGCTCTTCCCGAAAGGCCACCAGATGCTCAAGGGTCGCCTCGGATTCGAGGATAACCCCTTTGACCTCAATAACCCCGATCCCTTCCTTGAGGAAAAGCTCTGACTTGGAAGGACTGGTGAGGTGGACAACAAAAAAGGTTATTCCGCCCCAGAAAAACAGCATGATAGCCCCCAGGACCAATAATCCCGTGAGGACCGGATGCTTGTGGCGGAATAACCCTTCTGACATGACAAACCTGAAAAAAAAATTTAGGAGCCGTATCGAAACAACCTGTATTTTCTGACTATTTCGTTACGACTCCTTACTCTCGAGGAACAACGGCTTCGGCCAGCTTACTCCTGGGCCTTATTGTCCATCTCTTCCTTCATAAGATCGCCAATGGTGGACGGGCCACTCTTGGCCTGCTTCTGCTTGTACTCCTCAAGAGAGCCTTCGCTGGACTCATCGGTCAGGGCCTTGATGGACAGGCCGATCTTGCGGTCCTTGGCAGAAACATTGATCACCTTTGCTTCCACGGAATCACCGGCATTGTACAACCCAACCGGGGTGGCAACCTTGTCCTTGCTGATCTCGGAAACATGGATCAGGCCTTCGATGCCCTCTTCCACCTCCACGAAGATGCCGAACTCGGTCACATTGGTGATCTTGCCCTGCACGGTGCTGCCCACCGAATATTTCTCGATGGCTGCCTGCCAGGGATCCGGCTCCAGCTGCTTGACACCGAGGGAGAACCGCTCGTTCTCGCGGTCGATCTTCAGCACCACGGCCTGGATGGTTTCACCCTTGGCGTATTTCTCGGAAGGATGCTTGATCCGCTCGGTCCAGGACAGGTCGGAAACATGGATCAGACCGTCGATTCCTTCCTCGATGCCGATAAAGACGCCGAAGTCGGTGATGTTCTTGATCTTACCTTCGATGATGGAGCCCACCGGATAGTTCTCGCTGACCAGATCCCAAGGATTGGGCTGCAACTGCTTCATACCCAGGGAGATGCGCTTGGCATCCACGTCGATGTTGAGGATGACCACCTCGGCCGCCTCGCCGACCCCGACAATCTTGGAGGGATGCCGAGTTTTCTTGGACCAGGACATCTCGGAAACATGGATCAGGCCTTCAACGCCCTCTTCCAGCTCGGCAAAGACACCGTAATCGGTGATGCTGACCACCTTACCCTCGGCCTTGGCGCCGATGGGGTAACGCTCCTGCACGGTGGCCCAAGGATCTTCCTTGAGCTGCTTGACGCCAAGGGAAACCTTGTCGTTCTCGCGGTCGTACTTGAGGATCTTGACCTGAACATCCTCGCCCACCTTGAACAGCTTGGAGGGATGGGAAACACGCCCCCAGGAGAGGTCGGTGATGTGACAGAGACCGTCCATGCCGCCCAGGTCGATGAACACCCCGTAATCGGTGATATTGGTAATGGTGCCCGTGACCACCTGGCCTTCGACCAGGTTGGACTGCATATCTTCCCGCAGCTTCTTGCGCTCGTCCTCGAGGATGGCGCGACGGGAGATAACCACATTGTTGCGCTTGCGGTTATATTTGAGGACCTTGAACTCAAAGGTCTGGCCGATGAGGCTGTCCAGATCCTTGACCGGTCGCAGATCGATCTGTGAGTAGGGCAGGAAGGCAGGAACGCCGATATCGACGGACAATCCGCCCTTGACCCGGTTGTCGATGCGGCCCGAGATGGTGCCGTCTTCTTCCTGGATCTTGGCGATGTCTTCCCAGACCTTGATGCCGATGGCTTTCTCGCGGGAGAGCTTCAGGCCGCCTTCGACCTCGCGCTTCTCCACGAATACGTCAAAGATGTCGCCCACCTTGACGTCGATTTCGCCATTTTCGTTTTTGAACTCGGAACAGTGGATCGCACTTTCCGACTTGTCGCCGATATCCACCACGATAAAATCGTTGGCCAGGGCGATAACGGTGCCGGATACGACTTCACCGACCTCCGCCACTTTGAGACTTTCCTCGAAAAGCTGAGCAAAGCTCATTTCCCCTTCATTCACATCGGACTTCGTTTTGGTTGCTGTTGTGCTTTTTGCCATGGAAACAATCCTCCTTTAATAGATCGAGCTTATATACCAGAGAATATGGGCAAATACAAACTTTTTATCTGCGGCAAACGGAGCAAATCTTCGGATAAAACACGATGGTCTGCTCTGCCGGAAAACACGGCATAAGCATGTGGAAACAAAGAAAATCCGGTGGTAAACAGAGGGGGTGGGAAGGGGGGCGCGGCAGAAAACTCTTTTGGACGATGATATTTTTTACCGTCTTAGGGGTCCGTCCCGGCGTCTGATTCTCCGGGACACGACAGGGAGGAGTCGGCAATCACCCGCTTGCCCCCTTGCTCCTTGCCGGAATACAGCGCCTTGTCGGCGCGGGCCACCAAATCGGCGATATCCTCCGACCAAGAAGCGCCAGACCGCCTGATGAACTGGGCCAGGCCGATACTGAGACTGGTTGGGGCATAGCCTGGCTCCTGGCCGTATCGTGCTTGGATGCGGTCGGCAATCTGGCCAACCTGGGCAACGGTGGCGTAAGGAATAATAAGGGCAAATTCGTCGCCGCCGAACCGGAAACACCAATCCACATTCTCCCTGGTGCACTGCACAAGGATGCTCCCTATCCCCTGAAGAACCCGGTCTCCGGCCTGGTGCCCATATTGGTCGTTGTACTCCTTGAAACGGTCCACATCGAGCAGGGCCAGATACACCGGGTATCCTTGGCGATGGGCGCGCGGCACCTCCTCGTGCAGTTTCATCTCAAAACAACGGCGGTTATAGAGGTCGGTGAGCATATCGCACATGGAGAGATGCTCAAGCTTTCTGATCAGGTTTTGCTCGCGAATGACTCGGCTGACCTTGGCCTCAAGCTCATCCATGCCGAATGGTTTGGTGATGAAATCGCTGGCCCCGGCCCGGACAACATCGGTAAAGCCATGGATCTCGGCATGGCCGGTGATAACGATGACCTCGATCTGGGGATATTCCTCCTTGACATGCTTCAGAAGCTCCATGCCGTCACAGCGTGGCATGGTCAGATCGGTGAGGACCATGGTGAACTCACTCTGCTTGAGCTTGACCTTTGCCTCCTCGCCGTCCGTGGCCGTATCGAAGGCATGACCCAGAGCGGTCATGGCGCTTTTCAGCATCTCGATAATGAAAGGGTCGTCATCCACCAGCAGGATGCGGGTATTCATTTCAGGCGGCAGCTCGTTGTGCAGCAAAATAGTCACCCAGAATCCTTGAATGGTCAAAGGCCAACGGCGGCAGCGATGCTTCGTGGAATATCGCAACCTCGCCCGCATCATCGCCGGCCACGGGCGTTCCTTCCGCCGTGGCAAGAAAAACCGTGCTTATCGTATGCTGCCGAGGGTCGCGATCCGGTTCGGAATAGGTGTGGAACTGACGGCCAAGGCAGATAGAGAGACCGGTTTCCTCGCGCGCCTCCCGCACTGCCGCCTGCTCCAGCGACTCCCCGTAATCGACAAACCCGCCGGGCAGAGCCCAGGCAACCGGTGGATTCTTGCGCTTCACCAGAACAACGCCGCCGCCAAGAGTGATGATGATA
>JAPLJH010000045.1 GCA_026388695.1 Deltaproteobacteria bacterium
AACGACGAGGGCTTTGCCAGCCAGTTGGCCAGCCTCTGCGACATCTATGTCAATGATGCCTTTGCCGTGGCGCATCGGGCTCATGCCTCCGTGGTGGGGGTGACCCAATTCGTCGAGCAGTGTGCGGCCGGATTTTTGTTGCAAAAAGAGATGGATTATTTCCACCGCTCGGTGAGCAACCCCATGCGGCCCCTGGTGGCCATCGTGGGCGGGGCCAAGGTGTCGAGCAAGCTCGGGGCTCTGGACAACCTCATGGACCGGGTGGACAAGATGATTATCGGCGGGGCCATGGCCAATACCTTTCTCAAAAGCATCGGCCATGACATGGGCAAGTCCAAGGTCGAGGATGAACTGCTCGATACGGCGCGGGAGTTGCTCAACAAGGCCAAACGCCTTGGGGTCAAACTTTATCTGCCGGTGGACTGCATCGTCGCGGACAGGTTCGAGGCCCGGGCCGAATCCAAGCGGGTAACGGTGCAGGAGGTGCCGTCCGATTGGATGGTGCTCGACATCGGCCCGGCCACCACGGTACTCTTTTCCGAGGCCATGGAGTCGGCCAAGACCATCATCTGGAATGGTCCCATGGGCGCCTTTGAGATGGACGCCTTTTCCCGAGGCACCATGGCCATGGTGCAGCATGTGGCCCGCTCCCACGCCCTGACCATTGTCGGTGGGGGCGACACCGATGTGGCGGTGCACAAGGCCGGGGAGTCGAGCAATATCTCCTACATCTCCACGGGCGGCGGCGCATTCCTCATGCTGATGGAGGGCAAGAAGCTGCCTGGGGTTGAGGCCCTGGAAGCAAAAAACTAAGGTAAGCGCTTGCAGGGCGGCGCATCTGCTTTGTCATCGGCCTGTCCGCATACTTGGTGTATGGCGTACAGGCCTCTTTCGCGCATCTGCACCACCCTGCAAGCGCTTACAGCTCGGGGAGCAGGCGTTTTCTTTCTCAGTTCTTGCCCCGTGATAATTTATGGAATAAGGAGTCGTCCATGCCGCGCATCCCCTTGATTGCCGGAAACTGGAAGATGTA
The DNA here is from genome assembly GCA_026388695.1 of Deltaproteobacteria bacterium. GTDB lineage: Bacteria > Desulfobacterota > Desulfobulbia > Desulfobulbales > Desulfurivibrionaceae > Thiovibrio. The sequence goes on from JAPLJH010000045.1 coordinate 1,034, forward strand.
TACCTCGCTTGCCGAGGCCAGGACTCTTGCCGGTGCCGTGGTCTCCGCCTGCAAGGGGTTGACCGACCGGGAGGTTGTGATTGCTCCGCCCTTTACCGCCCTGGCAACGGTGGCCGAGGTGGTGCGCGGTTCACAGGTCCGGCTGGCCGCTCAGAATGTTTGCTGGGAAGAGCAGGGCGCTTTTACCGGAGAGATAGCCCCTGGCATGTTGCGGGAGCTGGGTTGCAGCATGGCCATTATTGGCCATTCGGAGCGAAGGCAGATCTTTGGAGAAACCGATGCGCTCATCAATCGGCGGATGGCCGGGGCCATGCGTTTTGGCATAACCCCGATTCTCTGTTTTGGCGAAACCCTGGCCGAGCGCGAGGCCGGGCAGACCATGGCCGTGCTTGAGCGTCAGGTTCGGGCCGGGCTTAGCGGCATTACCGTGGTTGAGCCTGCTCGCCTGGTGCTTGCCTATGAGCCGGTCTGGGCCATCGGCACCGGTAAAACCGCCACAGAGGAACAGGCCCAGGAAGCCCATGAATTCGTGCGGAATCTGCTGGTTGCGATGTACGAGAAAAGTATTGCCCAGCAAATGAGAATACTGTATGGTGGCAGCGTTAATTCAGGGAACGTGGATGCCCTGTTGCGGCAGCCTGATATAGACGGGGCCTTGGTTGGCGGGGCATCGCTCAAGGCAGATTCCTTCGAACGCATCATCCACTTTCGGCAATAACGGTAACCAAAAAAGAATGACCACCTTACTGACCATTATTCATATCGTTGTCTGTCTGTTCCTCATCGTGATCGTGCTGTTGCAGCACGGCAAGGGCGCCAGCATGGGCGCGGCCTTCGGCGGCTCCAGCCAGACCGTGTTCGGCACGGAAGGCCCCCTGCCCCTGTTGAACAAGATCACGACCTGGGCCGCCATTGTTTTCATGCTGACCTCCATCTCCCTGGCCTACATGTCAACCAGGGTCGGGGATGGCTCGGTCATGAAAGAGATCGCTCCGATTGCCGAGCCGCAGAGCGCACCGATCCCGCTGCCCGCTGCGGACGGGGCAGTGCCCCAGGCTCCGGCGTCGGGGAAGTAGCCGTTTCTATGTTATTTTATTTAAAAATAAGGATTGCCGGAGTGGTGGAATTGGTAGACACGCAGGCTTGAGGTGTCTGTGGGGCGACCCATGCCGGTTCGAGTCCGGCCTTCGGTACCATATTTATAAAAGGCCCTGTAACCGTTAACGGTTACAGGGCCTTTCTTTTTTGGGGAAAAGCGAGGGTTCTGGCGTGGACATGCCGATTCACCCCGTATCGAAAAAGAGCTGCACCAGAAAGCACTCTTCCAATATTTTTCAAGCATTGACAATCTGTTAGGCGTATGCGATGTTTTTGGGGAATGTTTGAGGCTGGAAGTACGTCTTGGCTTTGAGAGGAATCAGGTTCCTGTCCTTGGGCTTTCCGGCAAAGACTTTGATGTGAAAAAAAACGGTCAGAGACAAAAAAATGGGAGGGGAAAAACAATGCTTAAACTTAAACAGGTGGGCCAGGCACAAATAATAAGCTCCGGCCAGAGATCGCTTCCGGAAGGAACAACTTATTCTGTCGATGGTGCCATTGTCCCATGTGATACAAAAGGTGGACGGCATATCTCCATTGTCTTGAAAATCGAAGATGTGATGCAGGCAATTGTAACCGGCATATATCGTCCTGCGGAAGGGCGTTATGAATCACATTATCAATTCGGCCCAGGTTTCGGTGAATTGCGGTCGCGCTCATTCTCGGGTCAAGTTGAGGAAATAGGATCGGATCTCGGCGTCATTATGACCGGGACGCTCAACGAGCATCATCTTGGTGCAACCCAGATTGTTATTCCTCAATGGAAGGCGCTCCTAGGCGAAGTCGGCCTAGAGGGTTGTGACGCGGTTCTGGCCGCTATTTCCCCTTTTGTCTCGAAAAGTAAAAAACCTATGCCTCCAGTAGATCTTGATCCCCAGATTCAAGCTGTCCTTGCGCAGATCACGAAGGATTCGCACGCCGCCATGTTTGGGAAGACACGGGTTGACGTTGGAGGATATGAGGTGGATGGGTGCGCAGCAGCGTGTACCGCCGTTTCCGTGGCGTGTATAGCCGGTTGCGGTTATATGAGTGGAGGGTTGGGCACTGCAACCGGGGCTTGTGGTGCTACATGTGCGGCCGCGCAGTTTGCGTGTCTTTCTTATTGTACAGCTCAAAATTTTCCACAGTAGAATAGAGGGGAGAATCCGGTAGACTGGGGATTAAGGGGTCAGGTTTGACATTTTGACTTTATATGTCTTCCGGCACGGCTAGAGTGCAGTCCCGTATTTTTTCAGTATTGTGTTGGGCAGGGAAATGCTGCACCATGGAAAAGAGCCCCGGTCGAGCGTGAGCATCTTCCCTTGCTGCTTTTCACACTACCCCCAAATTCTGGTGCTCAGGTTTTGGCCGGGGCTTTTTTCGAGAATCAACAGTAGGCAATAAAAAAAAGGCGGAGCGCGATCAGCGCTCCGCCTTTTTTGTCGGTGCAGCAAAAACAGATCAGACAGTCAGATCGTTGCGCACGGTTTTGCGCGGGCCGCCATGCCCTGAGGTGCTCCAGTCCCGGATCGGGGCGATGGCTGCAAGGCCTTCCGCATTGTCGATGCGCACCAGCTTGTCGTGGATGGACTGCCAGATGCAGGGGACATCCTTGTGGATCTCGCAACGCCCGCCAACCGAACCGCCGCAGGGGCCGTTCATCAGGCTCTTGGCGCAACGGGCTACCGGGCAGAGGCCGCCGGTGAGGTGCAGCACGCAGTCGCCGCACCCGGCGCACTGCTCGCTCCAGACGCCCTGTTCAGCGGAGCCGCCGAAGGAGGAGGTGTTCACCCCCGGATAGACCTTGGCCATGGGCCGCAGATTGGCGATGAAGTTGACCCCCACCCCGCAGGCCATGGAAACAATGGCGTCGTACTGGCCGTCCCACTGGTCGATGGAGTCGATGTATTCCTTGTCGCACTGGCGAACCAGAGTGGCCTCGATGGTTGAAACCTCCTGGCCTGCCTTCTGCTTGCCCAGGCGGATCAGGGAGGCCAGGATTTCCACCTCGCGTTCGCCCCCGGCGGAACAGATCGTGACGCAGCCACGGCAGCCCAGGACCAGGATGCGCTTGGCGTCCTTGACCATCTCCATGATTTCATTGATGGGTTTTCTTTCGGCAATAATCATTTCGTGCCTCCCTGAAACGGGCTGGGGCCCAAGGTGGTAATCCGTTCATTCATCTCCTGGGCCGCTTTGACAAAAGCGGGGTGGAAGCCGCGCTCCAGGTGATACATCTCAATGCGTTCCGGTTCGACCCCCAGTTCGGCCAAGGCCTTCTTGATGGCTGCAACCCGTTTGGCGGCCCGTTGACTGCCCATGAGGTTGTGGCATTTATCAAGGGGGCATCCGGCGACATACACGCCGTCCGCGCCGTCTTCAAAGGCCTTGAGCAGGGTGCTGACCTCAAGCTTGCCGGTGCAGACCAGGCGGTGGATGGTAATACTTTTGGGAAAGCCATCTGCCTGCAACCCTTTTGGCCCTTCGGCCAGAGTCTGCTGGGAGGTGTAATGGCAACAGAATGCTTGGATGTTTGGGGTAAAGGACATTGGGTTCACCGTGCTACTGATTTACGCCGCAGGCGGCGATCAAACGCTCGTCCTCGGACTCGTTTAAGCGGATGGCCTGGGCCGGGCATTCGGAGGGGCAGATGCCGCAACCTCGACATTCTTGCGGGTCAATGGCAGCCTTGCCCTGGTCGTCAATCTTGGGAATCCGCCAGGGGCAGACCCGGACACAGGTGAGGCAGGAGACGCAGAGATCACGTTCAACCCAGGCGGCCTTGCCCTTGTCCAGCAGATCCTGGTCGGTAATGTAGCCGGCCTTCATGGCCAGCTGGCGCAGGGCGACCATGATCTCGGCAAAGCGGACGTCCTGGGGGCAGACAAAGATGCAGCTGCGGCAGCGGGAGCAGAACCAGAGCAGGTTGGATTTGAGCAGCGCGTCTTTCAGGCCCATCCGGATCATGTGGATGATCTTGCGCGGGTCGAAGTCGGGGATTGCCTGACTGACCGGGCAGATACCGCTACAGGCGCCGCAGGAAAAACAGCGGTTCAGGAATTCGCCTCCCGGAATCGCAGTAACCTCGGCGCTGAAGGCCGAATTGATATCCTTGCTGGAGATTGCCATAACAAAGCCTCATATTTAAGATATGAAACCCGGCAATGGTCGCCGGATTAATTTTTTTCAGGTTGGTCTGGAGCATGCCCCGTTGAACCAAGACAGCGTCGCGTACTCTAGCATAAAAAATAACCCCGCCCAATAGGTATATCTACCAGAATAAGCGGTTTTTAGGGGGTCGACCCGGTGAAAAACGGCAATTTTGTCCTATACCAGAAACCGGAATTCGCCCTTGCCCAGCAAATCCTGAAGATGAAGCACACCCGCCAGCTTGCCGTTGTGGTCGGTCACCGGCAGAAAGGTGATTTCGTGGCGCTGCATGATGCTCAGAGCGTCGGCGGCCAGGAGATCCGAGGTGATGGTTTTGGGCGCCTTGGTTATGGTGTCCGCCAGGGTGAGCTCATGCAGGCTGCCGCCTTTTTGGCTGAGAAAGCGGCGCAGATCGCCATCGGTGAGGATACCGATGATGGTTTCTTCTTGCATGATCAGGACCGCGCCCAGGTTTTTGGCGTTCAGTTCGGTAATGGCCTCCGGCAGGGTGGCGGTTTGCGAAACCTTGGGGATTGCCGTGCCGGTGAGCATGACCTCGGCCACGTTGACCTTAAGGCGTTCCCCAAGGCTGCCGGCCGGATGGTTGCGCCGGAAATCGCTTTCCTTGAACTGCTTGAGGTTCAAGAGAACCACGGCCAGGGCGTCGCCCATGGCCAGTGCGGCTGTGGTGCTGGCCGTAGGAGCAAGGCCCATGGGGCAGGCCTCCCGTGGCACCGCGACCTTGAGCACGGCATCGGCGCCTAGGGCCAGGCTGGAGGAGGGGCTGCCGGTCATGGCAATGATTTTGGCCCCGCGTTTCTTGAGGTTGGGGAGCAGGAGGCTGAGTTCTGCGGTTTCGCCGCTGTAGGAGATGGCAAGGATGACGTCCTGGGGGTCCACCATGCCGAGATCGCCGTGCATGGCCTCCACCGGGTGGAGAAACAGGGCCGGGGTGCCGGTGCTGTTCATGGTGGCGGCGATCTTCTGGCCGATGATCCCTGACTTGCCGATGCCGGTGATCACCACCCTGGCCGGGCAGGCCATGATCATGGCCACGGCTTTTTCAAAATCGGTATCGATCTGGTCGAGTAGGGCAGTGATGCCTTCCGCTTCGATCCTGAGAACTTCCTTGGCCTGTTCAATGCTCATTGGTCTTCCGGCGCCTTTGCTGGTGGGAAATTTTATTTTTTGCCCGTGGACTGGCAGGCATTTCTGGTGCCAAGGAGAAGCTTGCAGAACTCCTTGTCCGGCTCCACGGGATAAATCCCGTCAAAGCAGGCCTTACAATAGCCGTCCGGCGGGCCGCCGCAGGCTTCCAGCAACCCCTCAAGGCTAAGGTAGTAGAGGGAATCAAGTCCCAGGTAATCACGGATCTCGTCAACGCTTTTCTTGTTGGCGATGAGTTCGCCGCCCGAAGGAAAGTCGATCCCGTAGTAGCAGGGATTCCGGGTGGGCGGGCAGCTGATCAGCATGTGGATTTCTTTAACCCCGGCTTCGCGCAGGGATTTGACCCTGGAGCGGCCGGTGGTGCCTCGGATGATGGAGTCGTCCAGAATGATGACCCGCTTGTCTTTTAAAAAAGAGCGGATGGGGTTCAGCTTGACCCGCACCGAGAAATCGCGCATGGACTGGGTGGGCTGGATAAAGGTGCGGCCCACGTAGTGATTACGGATCACCGCCATTTCAAGGGGGATGCCCGAGGCTTGGGAAAAGCCGATGGCCGCGTAGTTGCCCGAGTCGGGAAAGGGCATGACGAAGTCCGCGTCGATCTTGCATTCGCGGGCTAGGATCTCGCCCATGCGCTTGCGGCTCTGGTAAACGTTTATGCCGAAGATATCGCTGTCGGGCCGGGCAAAATAGACCTGCTCGAAGATGCAGAAGCTGCGGCGTTGGCTGGTGTCGAGGTGAAGGGAGCGCTGGCCATCGCGGTCGATGATCAGGATCTCGCCGGGCTCAATGTCGCGGACGTACTGGGCCTCGACCAGGTCGAGGGCGCAGGTTTCCGAGGCGACGATGAAGCCGCCGTTGTTGAGTTTTCCCAGGCACAGCGGCCTAAAGCCTCCGGCATCGCGCACGGCAATGAGCTTGTCTTCGGTCAAGAGCAGGATGGAGTAGGCGCCCTTGATGCTTTCAAAGGTGTCGACGAGCGCCTTGTCCAGGCCAAGGTGGGAGCAACGGGCCAGCAGATGGACCACCACCTCACTGTCCATGGTGGACTGGAAGATGGAGCCCTTTTTCTCCAGCTCGTTGCGCAGGGAGCGGATATTGACCAGATTGCCGTTGTGGGCCACGGCCACGGTGGACCCTTGGTGGGTGGCGGTGAAGGGCTGGGCATTGATGATGTTGGAGGCGCCGGTGGTGGAGTAGCGGACATGGCCCACTGTGAGGTGGCCTTTGAGTCCTTGCAGATCGGCTTCGCTGAAAACATCGTGCACCAGGCCCATTCCCTTGTGCTGGGAGATCTGGCTGCCGTCGCTGGCCACGATCCCGGCGCTCTCTTGGCCCCGATGCTGGAGAGCGTAGAGGCCAAAATAGGTGAGCTTGGCCGCGTCCTCATGGCCGAAAATCCCACAAACGCCGCATTCGTCCTTGGGGCGTGATGCGTCTGAGTATGTCATGGCGTTTTGTCCCTTGTGATGTGCTTGCCGTCCATCCGGAAAAAAGGAGAAAATATACCCCCTTTTATATGGATGGGAAACGTTTTTTTCTCTGTAACTGTCCAGCAGCACCACATCTGCCTTGTCATCGGCCTGCTCATCTGCAACAGCACATTTTGCAGACCTCTTCCGCACATCTGCGGCAGCAGCGAAGTGGCGCGGCTGAACAGTTGTTTTTTCTTTAACTCTGGTTTCCCCCGGCGTGGTCTAACCCCCGGAAAAAATTGAGCCAGGATGAGGTGTTGTTGAGCGCCCAGTTACGCGGCGAGACAAAGCCATGTCGCATGGATTCCGGGAGGCCGTGGGCAGCAAGGCGTTCGTAGATGCGGACATAGAGGCAGCGCTTTTTGCCGGGGTACACCTCGCACCAGCCGTCGCGGCTGCCGCCGCAGGGGCCGTTTAGCAGGTATTTGGCGCAGCCGGATTGTGGGCAGACAAAGGCCAGATCGCCCAGGGTGCAGTCCCCGCAGTTCTGGCAGCCGAAGAGAAGAAACTTGGTCACATGTTCCAAGTGGGTGAGGGCGTTGTCCAGCTTGCCGCCTTCCAGGGCCAGGCAGGCTTTTTTGCACACCGGGTAGAGCGGCGCTTTTTGGGTGAAGGCCAGGTTGTGGACCATTCGGGCCATCCGGTAGTTGACCTGTAATCCTTTCGGTCCCTGTGCGGAGGGCGTGGGCTCACTGGTGTTGAGTCCGGTTTTTGCATCTTTTGTGTAGAGATAAAAGCCGTCTTGGTGCCAATAACCCATTTCCGCCACCAGTCCCTGCCAGTTTCCGGCAAGGGAATCGGCGGTGCTGAGGAGAAAGTCGATGTTCTCATAGGTGAGCCCAGGTCCGCCGAGATGGGCGCCTGCATAGCCCAGGCCCTTGAGGATGGCCAGGAGTTTCGCCCCCCGCAGCAGCCGGGCTTGCTTGCCCTTATCCGGGCTGGTCGCCTCGCGGCGGATTTCGGCGTACAGCGCATCGGTGACGATGCAGCCGGGGATTTTCCCGGTGTGCATGAGCTTGGCCACCGTGAGATTGGGAACAAAAACATTGCCCAGCACCGGCAGATTGAGCCCGTTCTGCCGAACATACTGAATCAGTTCGTGGAATTTTCTGGCATCGTACCCGACCTGGGTAATGATATAGTCTGCGCCATGCTCGGACTTGCGGTGGAGTTTTGCGTACTGCATCAGTAGCTCAGCCTCCAGGCGTTTGAAAGGGGAGAGCGCCACGCCCATAAAAAAAGAGGTGGGGCTGATTCCATCCCGCCCATGGCCGTAGTTCCCCCGATTCATCCGGGAGATCAGATCCAGAACATGCACCGAGCCGAGATCAAAGACCGGCTTGGCAAACCCTTGGTAGCCTTCCTGGGGATAATCGCCGGTGATCACCAGCAGATCGCGGATGCCCAGGCGGTCCCAGGCAAAAAGCAGGCTTTCCATCTGGTTGCGGTTTTTGTCCTTGCTGGAAAAATGGACAATGACGTCAAGCCCCATTTCTTGAATTTCACGGCCCAGGATCTCCGGGGACAGGGCGGAATGGCCGCCGGCATTTTCGGTGATGCTCACCGCCTGGATGCGTGGGTCGGAGGCGAGTCTTGCGGCCAGTTCCAAGGTTCGGTCGTGTTCCCGGCTGCGTCCGCCCCGGCTGGGCACCAGTTCGAGGGTGATGGTGAATTGCTCGGGGTTGACAAGGGATTGCTGGAAAGGGGATTTTGTTTCAGCCTGCATGGGAATGGGTATCCGGGGGTTGGATGATTTTTTTCTTGCTCAACAGGGGAATGCAAGTAACCATAACCATTATTTATGGAAAAGGAAACAGCCGGGCTGGGAGCTGATGACTGAGGGTTACTGTATGCGAAATGAAACATCTTGGCGGAAGGCTGCCCAGGTCTTTGACGAGCGGGCGGCGGAATATGACGCCTGGTTTGAGAACAGCCTGCTCTTTGCCATTGAGTGCGCCGCTCTGCATGAGCTGACCACGCCGCTTTTGGGGCCGAAGCTTGAGGTGGGTGTCGGCCCTGGCCGCTTTGCCGAGGCTCTCGGCGTAGAGTTTGGGGTTGATCCGGCCCTGACCCCGCTGGTTTTTGCGAGAAAACGGGGGGTGCAGGTGAGTCAGGCGGTGGGAGAGGCTTTGCCCTATGCCGAGCAGAGTATGCGGACGGTGCTGCTGCTCTTTACCTTCTGTTTCCTCGCCGATCCCCGTCCGGTGCTACTGGAATGTCGAAGGGTGCTTAAGCCCGGCGGACATCTGGTGCTGGGGATTATTGTGGCCGACAGCCCTTGGGGCAGGATGCTCCAGCAAAAAAAAGAGGCCGGGCATCCGTTCTACCATCAGGCCCGGTTTTATGATCCGGCAGAGGTGGAGCAATGCTTGGTTGGCTGTGGGTTTGCGGTGGAGGAAAGACGCTCCAGCCTGATCCAGCCGCCGGAGGCGCTGCGGGAGATGGAGCACTCCCAGGCCGGGCTGGTCAGTCAGGCGGGTTTTGCGATTCTGGTGGCCGGGTCGGCTCGGTGAGCCAGTTTTTCCGTTCCCGCAGGAACTCGGCGGCGAGAAAGGCAGCGCCGCTTACGATGATGCCCGCAGTGGTGATCGCCGCCAGCCAGGCGTGGGAGTTTTTCTTCCGAGGCGGCGTCACAGGGGGTAGGTCGCGCCTGCAATACCGGCAAACCAGGGCCTGAAAATGGATGTCTTCTTTGCAGAATGGGCAGATTCGTGTACGCATGCCGATTACCTTATAGCGACTGCTTGGTGGTTGTCAAGAATGGGGTGCGGCTCTTTGTGTTTTTTGCTTTTTCGGCCCAGGGGGAAGGCGGCGCACACAAGATTTTCCTTGTCAGCGCAGGGTTCCCTTTGTAAGATAAATACAATATACTCTGAATACAATTATCCCTATGAAATACAAGGAGAAAATAATGGCAAGCGATAAGGTTATCCAGATTTCCGACGGTGATTTTGGCGCAAAGGCCCTGCAGTCCGAGGTTCCTTTTCTTTTGGATTTTTGGGCGCCTTGGTGTGGCCCCTGCAAGGCAATTGGTCCGGTGATCGACGAGCTGGCCGCTGAGTTTGAAGGCAAGCTCAAGGTCGGGAAGATGAATGTCGATGACAACCCCGTCACCCCCGGCAAATACGGGATTCGGGCCATTCCGACGCTGATTCTCTTCAAGGGCGGGGAGGTTGTCGATCAGGTGACCGGCGCGGTGGGCAAGCAGCAGCTCAAGGCCATGATCGAAAAGGCTCTTTAGATTTTGATTTTACAGGTGATGGCTTCTGGGCCCGGGTTTTGTATCCCGGGCCTTTTCTCTTTTGGCTGAAATGGATGAGCGGGACATGATTTTTTCAAAACAGAATCGTCGATTTTTTCGGGCCTGTGTCCTGGCTCTTTCCCTGATGACCTTGGCCACCGGACTCAGCGGCTGCGCAACCCTTGACACCATGTTGGACTGGGTAGGCTTGGGTTCCGGTGCAGGGCCGGAAACCCCGGAAGCCCTGGCCATGGAGGGGATGACCGACTTCAACCGTGGCAAATACAGCTCGGCCTTGAAGCGTTTTGGGGAGATAAAAGACCGGTTTCCCTTCAGCGAGGTGGCTCTGCTGGCCGAGTTGAAGGCCGCTGATTCCAATTTTTACATGGACAAGTTCACCGATGCCAAGACTCTGTATGAAGAGTTCGAGTCCAACCATCCGACCAACGAGGCTGTGCCCTATGTCTTGTTTCAGGTCGGCATGTGTTATTATTTGCAGATCGGCACCCATGACCGTGATCCGGGCAATGCCCAGAACGCGGTGCAGGCCTTTGAGCGCTTGAACCGTTCCTTTCCTAAATCGCCCTATTTTGTCGAGGCCTCGGCCAGGACCCAGGCAGCCAAGGATTTTCTGGCCCAGCACGAGTTTTCCGTCGCCACCTTCTATGTGCGGACCGATGAAGATACGCAGGCCCAGGGGCGGCTTGAGTATCTGTTGGCCAACTATCCCCAGTCCAGTGTTTCGTCCCAGGCCACAGAGCTGTTAGCCCAGTTGAAGTCCGGCCAGGGCATCGAGAAAACCTGGCGCCGGTTTGTGCCAACGATCTCACTGCCCGACTGGCAATCCTTGCCCTCCGCCTTCGGGATCATGCCTGGCGGCAGCGGTGGGACAGCCAAGGAATAGGATCTCCGGCGCACACATGCTGTTTGTTCTGATGGGCCTTTCCCCTGTTTGCTGGGTAAGGCCCATCATCGTTTAGCCCCGAGGGCTCTTCCCAGATTCGAATGGCGGTATCGTGTCGCGTGTTGTGTCGCCGTGGCGCACGAGCTTTCTGGCCGGGTACAGATCGTCGGACATTTCGGTTAAATGGGGGGCGGGGAAATTGAACAGGGGGAGGGGCGCGATGAAAAGAATCGGCATCATCGGCGGGATTGGGCCGGAGTCAACCATGGATTATTACCGCGGCATTATCGATGCCTTTCGTAACCTTACGGGCGGGCTGCATGCTCCCGAGATCATCATCTATAGCGCGGACTTGGCGGAGCTTCTTGGAATTTTGGAGGCGAAGGATTTGGAGGCCTTGGCGGCGTGGCTTTTGTTCAGGCTGGAGGCGCTGCACCGTGCCGGAGCGGAGTTTGCCGTTATTGCCTCCAATACTCCACATGTTGTTTTTGACGAGGTGGTAAGGCGTTCTCCTCTGCCCATGCTCAGTATCGTCGAGGCTACCTGCAAAAAAGCAGAGAGCCTGGGGCTGAAGCGCCCCGGTCTCATGGGAACGCAGTTCACCATGGCGGCGGATTTTTTCTACAAGCCATTCCATGCGCAAGGGATGTCGCTCTCTGTCCCTTCTCCGGAAGAGCAGCAGTTTATCCACGAAAAGCTTTTTTCTGAAATCGAGTTGGGGATCATCAAGGATTCGACGCGGCAGGATCTTTTGGCCATCGTGGAAAAAATGATCGCCCGCGATGCCATCGATTCTCTCATTCTCGGCTGTACCGAACTGCCGTTGATCCTTGACCGGGAGGCCTTTGGTATTCCCTTTTTGAACACAACGGCCATCCATGTAAGCGCCATCGTAGAGGCAGCCATGGCAGGGGAGGTCTGAGGGGGCGAGTTTCCGCTTTTTCCGACCTCTGTGTTAGTCGGTGTTCTTGCCCTTCTTAAACTTTTTGTCGTAGCGTTCCTGTTCGCTGTAGATGCAGCCGCAGTAAGGCTGCCTATAAAGCCCCATCTCCAGGCTGGCGTCGATCCCCTCCTGCCAGCCCACGCGAAAATCCTCGTACAGAAATGGTACCCCGAATTGTGCCCCCAGCTCTTCGCCCACGGCCCGGATGGTTTCATGGCGCTGGTAGCGGCTATAGAGCAGGGTGGTGCTGAAGGCCTCCGCCCCGATCTCTTTGGCCTTTCTCGCTGTAGCTTCAAGGCGCATACGGTAGCAGAGCGGGCAGCGGTCCTCTTCGTGGAACACCACCTGGCGCAGGTATTCCTTAAGGCCGTATTCCCGTTCGTACTCCACGGACAAGGCCATCCGCTGCGCCAGATCTTCCACCGTGGTGAGGCGCTGCTTGAACTCCCGGAAGGGATGGATGTTGGGGTTGTGGAAATATCCCCGCACGGCAAGGCCCTGGTCGCGCAGGGCAGTGAGCGGCATGATGGTGCAGGGGCCGCAGCAGAGGTGCAGGAGAACGGTCATGGTCCGGCCTATGGCTTGGCGAGCTTGAACTGGCGGGGGCTGATGTTGAGCTTGGCGATCTTGTAATTGATGATCCTCAAGCTGGTATCCAGCAACTGCGCAGCCTTGGTCTGGTTGCCCTGGCATTTTTTTAGGCTGTCGATGATCAGCTCCCGCTCGAAATTATCCACGGCTGCAGCAAAGGAAACCGGGTTGCCTCGCTCGTTCACCGAGTCGGAGGTTTGCAGCGACGGAGGCAGGTGGTAGCTCTTGATGGAATCCTCGTCGCAGATCAACACTGCCCGTTCCATGCAGTTTTGCAGCTCGCGGACATTGCCTGGCCAGTGGTACTGGACCAGCAGATCGATGGCCGGGGTGGAGATGCGGCGAATCTGCTTGCCGTTTTCTTCGTTGTATTTCTGGAGGAAGAAATCGGCCAGGAGCATGATATCGGTGCGGCGTTCCCTCAGGGGCGGCAGGTAGATGGGGAAAACGTTGAGCCGGTAGTAGAGGTCTTCCCGGAAAGAGCCTTCTTCCACGGCCTTTTCCAGATCTTTATTGGTGGCGGTGATCAGGCGGACGTTGCATTTGATGGGGGCGATGCCGCCCAGGCGCTGGAATTCGCGGTCTTGGACCACGTTGAGTAGCTTGATCTGCACGGCCTGGCTCAGCTCGCCGATTTCGTCGAGAAACAGGGTGCCGCCCTCGGCCAGCTCGAAGCGGCCCTTCTTGGCGGCCTGCGCTCCGGTGAAGGCTCCTTTTTCATGGCCGAACAGCTCACTTTCCAGCAGGGTTTCCGGCAGGGCCGAGCAGTTGACCACCACGAACGGCGCCTTGGCGCGCTTGCTGTTGTGGTGGACGGCCTTAGCCACCATGGTCTTGCCGGTGCCGGATTCGCCGCGCAACAGGATGGTGGCGTTGGAGTCCGCCACCCGGTGGATCATCTCGAACACCTCCTGCATCCGGTTCGAGTTGCTGACGATGCTGGCCACCCGGTATTTTTCCGAAAGCTCCCGGCGCAGCTGGGTGTTTTCCTGAACCAGCCGCTCCCGTTCCTGGTTTACCGCCTGGATGCGGACCACGGTCTGGGCGATGAGGCCGGAGAGCACGGTGAGAAACTGGAGGTCTTTTTCAAAGTCGATGCCCTCTTTATAGTTGCGGTCCACACTCAGGGCGCCGATGGTGTTGGCCCCGTGCTTGATGGGCACGCAGAGAAAGGAGAGGGCCTCCTGGTTTTTCTCGGCCCTGGCCCTGGTTTTGTTCAAGAAAAGCGGTTCTTGGCTGATCTGGGGCACCACGATGGGGGAGCCGCTGGCCACCACCCGGCCGGTGATGCCTTCGCCGAATTTATAGATCCCGCGTTTTCGGGCTTCCGCAGTCATGCCCGGAGCCACCTCAGTTTCGATCTGGCCGGTGAGCGGGTTGGCGATGGTCACCGCGCCGTTGCCCAGGCTGGTGCGTTCGGCCAGCACGGTGAGGCTTTCTTCCAGGCACTTGCGTAGGTCGTCCGATGAGGCCAGAGCCCTGGTTATCTCATACAGGGTGGCCAGATCGATGGGTTGGTTGTTCTCGGGCATGTGCTTTCCTCGGGCATTTCTTACGGTTTGGTATGCATCATTTTTGTAACGCGCGGGCCATTGTAACAAATTTGTCTGATATTGCACCTGAAAATGTGGGTGCCTGGGGGAGGTGCTGAAGGTTTTGCTACAGGCTGGGGGTAAGGCAGGCAGACCAGATTGCGTAGCCAAGGTCGCTGAGATGCACGCCATCGTTGGTGAAACAGGCGGCAACGGACTGGGCCTCTGCCTTGAAAGCCGCGAACAGGTCGAGGAACGCGGTTTTTTTCTGCTGGCTGAGTTGGAACAGACCTTGGTTCAGGCGGGGGACGATGGAATGGGCAAGATGGGCGACCTGGAAGGGCGGCAGGCTGGTGATGGTAATGCGTTCCGGCGGGAGTGTGCCAATCAGGGTGGCCAGAATCCTTTCGTAGTCGGGGAGAAAGGCATAGTCTTCCATGAGCAGATTGTTGGTGCCGATCATGATAACCACGCGCTCTGGGTCGGGGTAGCGGTGCAAAAGCCGGGGAAGGCTGGCCATCAGGCCGGCCACAGTTTCTCCGGCCCTGCCGGCGTTGACCACCGAGTGCGCTGGAAAACAGGCCTGCCAGTTGTGAAATTCGACCAGAGAATCGCCAAGGAACAGGAGAGTCATGGCAGGTTCAGCAGGGTTTGGAAATAAAGACCGTTGCTGCCAGATTCTCGACGGTAACTGAGGCATCGCGCACCCACTGCCCCTTGGTTTCGCTCACGATATCCTTCGGGGATGGGGCGGCGGTGTCGATGAGTCTGTGCCAGAGCCGACCTGATAGCGGCGCCGGAATGATAAATTCCTCGGAAGTATGCCCGCCGTTGAGCAGCACGAAAAAGTCATCGTCGTGCCGCACCCCGGCGGTGGTCCCATGCAGGACAAAGGCCAGAGTTTTGCAGTCCGACGACCAGTCTGGTCGGCCAGGGGTGGTGGACTGCCACTCGATTTCCGGGTTCTCTTCGCTGCCGGAGAAAAAATCGGTGCGCTGAAAGATTGGGTGCCTTTTGCGTAAGGCGATGAGCTGGGTGAAAAAGCGGAGCAGTCCGTGGTTTTGTTCTGCCAGCTCCCAGTTGAGCCAGCTTATCTGGTTATCCTGGCAGTAGGCGTTGTTGTTGCCCTGTTGAGTTCGGCCGAATTCATCTCCCGCCACCAGCATGGGCACCCCTTGAGAAAGCATGAGGAGCGTGGCAAAGGTCTTGACCCGACGCTGCCGCAGCCCTTCGATGGCCGCGTTGTTCGTCGGCCCTTCGCTGCCGCTGTTCCAGCTCATATTGTCGTTGCAGCCGTCCCGGTTGTCTTCCCCGTTGGCCAGGTTGTGTTTTTCGTTGTAGCTGACCTGATCATACAAGGTGAAGCCGTCGTGGCTGGTGATGAAGTTGATGCTGTTGCGCGGGCTGCGACCATCGTCTTGGTAGAGGTCGGCGCTGCCTGCGATGCGGGTGGCAAGCGGAGCCGTCATGCCTTCGTGTCCGCAGAGGAAGCGGCGGACATCGTCGCGGAACTTGCCGTTCCATTCGGCCCAGCGCCGGTTGGTGGAAAAGCTCCCCACCTGATACAGGCCTGCAGCGTCCCAGGCTTCGGCAATGATCTTGGTATCGGCGAGGATGGGGTCTTCGGCGATCTTTTCCACCATGGGCGGATTAGAGAGCACGTTGCCCTGCTGGTCGCGGCCCAAAATGCTGGCCAGATCGAAGCGGAAGCCGTCCACATGCATCTCGATCACCCAGTAGCGTAGGCAGTCCATGATCAGGTGGCGGACCAGGGGATGGTTGCAGTTCACCGTGTTGCCGCAGCCGGAGAAGTTGAGATACTCCCGGCTCTGCGGGTCCAGCAGGTAGTAGATGACATTGTCCAAGCCCCTGAAGCTGATGACCGGGCCGTCGCCGCCACCTTCCGCCGTATGGTTGAAGACCACATCGAGAATCACCTCGATTCCGGCCCGATGCAGGGCCTTGACCATTTCCTTGAACTCCCGGACCTGGTTGCCGTTGCGGCCATTGACAGCATAGGCGGCCTTGGGGGCGAAAAAGGAGATGGGGCTGTAACCCCAAAAATTTTTCAGCCGCTCTCCGGTGAAGGGGTTGCTGTTGGTGAGCTCTTGTTCGTTGAACTCGGTAACTGGCAGGAGTTCCACCGCAGTAACGCCGAGCTTTTTGAGATAGGGGATTTTTTCCACCACCCCCTGGTAGGTGCCGCCATGGGTTACGCCGGAGCTTGCATGTTTGGTGAAACCCCGGACATGGAGTTCGTAGATGATACTCTCTTCCAGGGGGATATTGAGAGGTCGGTCGTCTTCCCAGTTAAAATCGTCGCCGATGATGCAGCATCGGCGCTGGAAAGAACTCAAAGGGCCGCAGAGGCCGGTGCGGCAGTAGGGCACCCCCCACTCGGAGCCTCCGGTAAGCGCCTTGGCGTAGGGGTCGAGCAGCAGTTTTTCCCCGGCAAAAAAATGGCCCGCTCCCTTTGGGTCGTAAGGGCCGGACATGCGGTAGCCATAACGAAGATTGGTGTCTAGATCGTGGAGCAGGATATGCCAGATGTGGCCGGTCCGGTTGATCTTCGGGTCAAGGGGGATTTCGGCACATGGATTTTCCGTGCCGGATTTGAAAAGCACCAGGGTCACGGCCTCGGCGTGCCGGGAGAACACGGCGAAATTGACTCCCTCCGGTTTGAGAAATGCGCCCATGGGCAGCGGGTATCCGGCACTGTTGGCGAATTTTTCTTTGCTCATGGCATGATTCCCCTTGCGTGGAAAGAAAACCGTAACTATTATTGGTAATAATTACTAATTTAAAAACTAGCTGTTTCATTATATCGTTTTCCGCAAAAGGAAGGAAAAAAAACCGAGGAGGTGTGCTATGGGATTAGCGGACAGGTTGGGCATGACTGGGCATCATCTGACAATTGACTGGGATCTCACCCCTTCGGACACCTTTGCCATGTTCGAGAGCTGGGGCGGCAAGGACCAGGAGCGGATTCGCAGCAATTCGGAACTGCATTATTATTTTTACATCGATAACTGGGGTTCTTCGGCCAAGCTTTGCCTGATGGAGCGGGGCGTGAAACACGCCAAGATTCTTGCCCACATCGACTGCCCGCAGGAGATGCTGGAAAAATGTGTGGCCCGGCAGGGCGTGGACATGCGCGACAAGAGCTACGCCATTGACGAGGGGATCAAGCAGTGGTTGCTGGAAAAAATTGTCGAGAGCGAAGATGCCTCCAGGATCGCATTGGTGGACAACTCCGTAAAGCCGGAGGCCATGGAAACCGGGCTGCCCAAGGCGGGGGCTCCTCTGCCAGCCGTGGAAAAGGTCGGCCTGCGCGCCGCCGGTATCGTGCTCACCGAGCAGGAAGTGGCCGACCTGGCCGCGCAGCATAATTTTTACGACAGCCGCCACAACCCCCAGGGTAATTTCCGCAACGCCCTGGTGGACAACGGCGATACCATGACCGTTACCGACCAGGCAACCGGGCTCATGTGGCAGCGCGGCGGTTGCGATCTCACCGCCATCCGTAACGTGCAGAAATATGTGGCTGATCTCAATCAGCAGCGGTTTGCCGGATTTTCCGACTGGCGGCTGCCCACCATGGAGGAGGCCTTTTCTCTTCTGGCGCCGCAGGTGAATGCAAAGGGTGCCCACCTCCAGCCCTGTTTTTCCCGGGAGCAGCCCTTTGTTTTTCTCGCTGATCAGCGCAAACCTGGCGGCTACTGGTTTATGGATTTCAAGCAGGGCACGGCGTTCTGGGCCTCGGGCTCCATCCCCGGTGGGTTTGGCAGGGTGTGTCGTTCCCTCTGACACAGAAAAATGTGATGCGATAAAGAAAAGGGCTGCCCCTGGAGTGGGGGTGGCCCTTTTCTTTTGTGGGTCGGGCGCATGCGGGCCAACAAATTCTTGCAATTTAGCCGGTCCGGTTATAAAGAATCTACGAGGTTGCACTGTGCATCAACTCTTCCCGTCTGTGTCTCGGCGGGAGTTTTTTTAAAAAAAATCGACCGAGAGGAAACGCCCATGCCTGAGTTCAACAATGTCACTATCGTAAAAAAAGCCAATGTCTACTTCGACGGCAAGGTCACCAGCCGGACGGTGGTTTTTGCCGACGGCTCCCAGAAGACCCTGGGTGTCATGCTGCCCGGAGAGTACGAATTCAACACGGCGGACAAGGAGATCATGGAGATCATGGCCGGAGAGCTGGAGGTTTTGCTACCCGGGGCATCGGATTGGAAAACGATCAAGGGCGGCGAAGCCTTTGAGGTGCCAGCCCATGCCAAATTCAGTCTGAAGGTCAGAATTCTTGCCGACTATTGCTGCTCCTTCATCAAATAGAAAGAGCTGTCTCCTGCACGGTCTTTTCCCGTAATTCTGCGGGGTGACTGCCTTGCACAGCGGTGCATTGTTTCGTCTGATTGCCTGTGATACTATTAACGAGTGTCTGGGAAAAATCGGGAAGCGCTTTCTGTTTGGAGGAGTCCCATGGGAATACCACGAAAGATTTTGTTGCTGTTGCTTTTCTGTCTTCTGGCAACGCCAGCCCTGGCTAAGCAGGAATGGCTGAGCGTTGCCGTGCGCAATGGGGCCTTGCGCCAACAGCCCATGCCCTTTGGCAAGGTTGTCGCCAGCCTTGGCTATGGCGAGCGGGTGGATGTGCTTGCCGAGCAAGGCCTCTGGCTCAAGGTGCGGGATCAGGGGCAAGGCCGGGAGGGCTGGATGCACCGCGCCAGCCTTATTGCCAAGGCCATTGTCTTGAAACCCGGAGAACGGGTCAGGGCCGGAGCCTCGGAAGATGAGCTGGCCTTGGGCGGCAAGGGCTTTAATGCCCAGGTGGAGGCCGAGTACAAGGCCCATCAGAAGAATCTCGACTACGCCTCGGTGGACTGGATGGAGCGCATCCAGGTGAGCCAGGAGGCTATGCGGGAGTTTCTTGCCAAGGGCGGATTGCAGATCCCAGAGGGAGGCAACGGCCATGGCAAATAAAAGAGCCCTCCTCGCCGTTCTGTTTTCTGCCTGCTGCGCCCTGCTGATCAGCGGCTGTGAAACCACCAATGTCGGCAATGTCATGGATGGCCTTGGCGCCATCCAGGTGGGTAGTTTCCGACTCAGCGAATCCCAGGTGGGAGCGATCAAGAAAACCGCCCAGGCCATGGACAAGGCCTTCACCGATATCACCCCGGAGCAGGAATACTATGTGGGGAGGGCGGTGGGCGCCACCCTGCTGGGAAAATACTCCCCCCGTACCGAAGCCAAGGCCGTGCAGTACCTGAACCTGGTCGGCCAGTCCCTGGCCAGGGTGTCCGACATGCCGGAGACCTACGGCGGCTACCATTTCGTGCTGCTGGAGGATGATGCAATCAACGCCTTTGCCGCGCCCGGCGGGCTGATCTTTGTCAGCCGGGGCATGCTGCGCTGCTGCCAGGATGAGGATACCCTGGCCGCGGTGCTGGCCCACGAAATCGCCCATGTCCAATTGAAGCACGGGTTGCAGGCCATCAAGACCAGCAGACTGACCAATGCCTTTTCCATCATGGCAACCGAGGGCGCCAAACAGGCCGGCGGGCCGCAGTTGGCTCAACTCACCGGAATTTTTGAAGATTCAATCCACGATGTCACTGCCACCCTGGTCAACAGCGGGTATTCCCGTGCTTCGGAACGGGAGGCGGACGCCACAGCCCTGGTGATTCTCGGCCGGGCTGGCTATGACCAGCGGGCCTTGGCCGGGATGCTCACCGAAATGAAAAAACGGCTGAACCCGCAGGGGTTGGATTTTGCCAAAACCCATCCCGATCCGGCGGATCGGATCGTTGAACTTGAGCCCCTGCTCGCCGAGGCCAAGACCCCGGCTGGCAAAACCCAGCGCCAGCAGCGATTCAAGAGCGTCCTGGGCAGCATCTGACCGTGATCAAAAAAGGTTTCACCGGGCTTGGCCTCGGTCTGATTGCCTGTGTCGTGGCGCTTCTTCTCTGGCAGCAGGGGGTGCTTACGGGTTTTGAGGATGCGACCTGGCAGTGGCGGGTTGCCCATTTTGCCAGGCCCACCCCGGCCACCGGCCAGTTGCGGATCATCGCCCTTGACCAGAAAAGCCTGGACTGGGGGCGCAAGGAAAATGGCTTGTCCTGGCCCTGGCCCAGACAGGCCTATGCCACGGTCCTTGCCTTTTGCAAACGGGCGGGGGTCAGGGCGGTTGCCTTTGATGTGCTGTTCAGCGAGGCCTCACTCCACGGCGTGGCCGATGATGAGGCCCTGGCCCAGGCCATGCGGGAAAACGGGCCAGTGGTGCTCAGTTACACCCTTGCTCCTCCCGGCGAGGTGGCTGTTGCGGGTGAATCCCGTCCGTCCGCGCTGGCAATTTCCGGTTTTTCCCAATGGCTTGCTGGAAGCCGGGCGCAGGTATTGCCCCAGGCGGTGACCATGCCAGTGCCGGAGCTGGTCGCCAGCGCCACCGGGCTTGCCAACATCAGCAACCGCCCCGATTCCGACGGGGTATTCCGCAGGGCTCCTCTCTTTGTCAACCTCGCCGGTCAGCCCGTGCCCTCCTTGGCCTTGGCCGCTTATCTTGCCGGGGCCACCGGTCCGGTTCCCCTGTCGCTCAAGGAAAATCATCTGCAAATCGGGGAACTCGCCCTGCCGCTTGATGCTACGGGGCAGGCGATCCTCAATTTTCGGGGGCCATCCCGCACCGTCCCAACCGTCTCCCTGGCGGCGGTGGTGCAGTCCGAGCTGCAACTTGAGGCCGGGGAAAAACCGGTCATCGATCCGGCGGAGTTCAAGAACGCCTACGTGTTTCTGGGCATGACCGCCCCAGGCCTCTACGATCTGCGGGCTATCCCCATCGACGGGGTCTATCCGGGGGTGGAGGTCCATGCCACCATGCTGGACAATCTCCTGTCCCAGGATTTTCTCCGCGACAGTCCGCTCTGGCTGGGTGCAGCCCTGGCCCTGTTTTTCGGGGTGCTGGCCGCAGTGACCATCCTTTTCTGCCGTAACGCCTGGCAATCGTCCCTGGCCTTTGCCCTCCTTCTCCCCCTGCCTTTTGCCGCAGGTTTTATCGCTTATGGCCAAGGGGTCTGGCTGCCCGTGGCTGTCCAGGCGACGGCGGTGCTGTGTGCCCTGATCAGCGGGGTGGTGTTTAATTTCGCCACCGAGGGGCGGAAAAAACGCTACATCAAGCGGGCCTTCAGCCAGTATCTCCATCCCACCGTGATCGAGCAGTTGGTGGCCAACCCCGAGCGTTTGCGCCTTGGCGGCGAGAAGCGGGAGCTGTCCATCTTCTTTTCCGATCTGGCCGGATTCACCACCATGTCCGAGCGGCTGGACCCGGAGCGGCTCACCCTGTTGCTCAACGAGTATCTCTCGGCCATGACCGATATCATTCTGGAATCAGGCGGGACCATCGACAAGTATGAGGGCGATGCCATCATCGCCTTCTGGAATGCACCGCTTACGCAAACCGATCATGCCAGCCGTGCGGTGCAGACCGCCCTGCGCTGTCAGGAACGTCTGGCCGAATTGCGCCCCGATTTCAAGGCGCGCTTTGGTTGCGATCTGTTTATGCGGATCGGCATCAATACCGGCCCGGTGGTGGTGGGCAACCTCGGTTCTGCCCAGCGTTTCGATTACAGCATTTTGGGAGACAACGCCAATGTCGCGGCCCGGCTGGAGGGGGTCAACAAGGAGTTCGACACCGAGATCCTCACCTCCGAGGCCTGCCGGAGGCAACTGCCCGCCGGAATCAGGGTGCGGGAGATTGCCCGGGTGGGGGTGGTGGGCCGCAAGGAGCCCATCACCGTGTTTGAGCCCCTTGCTTCGGGACGCAACGAGGATGGCTTGAGCGACCGGTTTGCGGCAGCGCTTGCCCTGTATTACCAAGGCGAGTTTGCCGAAGCCCGCTCAGCATTTCAGGACTTGGCCGTAGATGATGCGGTTTCCGCCCGTTATGCCGCCCGTTGCCGGGAGGCCCTGGACAATCCCCCCTTTTCCTGGGATGGGGTATGGAGGATGGGCAGCAAATGACGCGCACCGCAGCAGGGGCCAAGGGAGCCTCATCCTTGGGGCTTGTCCGCCCATTTGTCCGGCAATATTCCCCCCGCCTTGTCGGTGGGCTTGCCGCCCTGTTGGCTGTTGATCTTTTGCAGCTCGGCATCCCCCGTTTTGTGAAAAAAGCGGTGGATCTTCTCCGGGGGGGCACGGCCAGCCAGATTGCCTTGGCCCAGATCGCTCTGGCTATTTTTTTGCTGGCCTTGGGCATTGCCGGTTGCCGTTTTGTCTGGCGCTACCTGATCCTGGGCTTTTCCCGGCTGGTGGAGCGCGATCTGCGCGATGATTTTTTCCGCCACCTGCTCATCCTGGACCGCCCCTTCTTCCAAAAAAAACCGGTGGGCGCGATCATGGCCCTGGCCACCAATGATTTGGCTGCGGTGCAATTGGCCGGAGGCATGGGCCTGGTGGCTTGCGCCGATGCCGCGATCATGGGTATCGCCGCCCTGGCCTGCATGGCCTATATCAACCCGCACCTCACCCTGATCGCCGTGATCCCCATGCCGCTGCTGGCCCTGTTGACCAGGGTGCTGTCCGCCCGGCTGCATCGCCGTTTTCTTAAGGTGCAGGAGCAGTTTTCCCACCTCACCGAATTTGCCCGCAGCACCATCACCGGCATCCGGTTGCTCAAGGCCTTTCCCATCTCCGGGTTGGTGGGCAACACCAGTCTGCTGCTGGCGATTTTTTTCGGTGGGCGGCTGGTGATCCTCGGCACGATCACGGTGGGTGATTTTGTCGCCTTTATTTCCTATCTCTATATGCTGACCTGGCCCATGATGGCAGTGGGCTGGGTGGTCAATCTCTTCCAGCGCGGGCTCACCTCCCTGGGGCGGCTGGACGAGGTTATGCAAGCCAGTCCCACCCTAGCGGACCCTGAGCAATCTGTTTCCTTTCCCGTCGGGCCAACGGAGATCAGCCTGCGTAATCTTCATTTTCAGTACGAGGGGCAGGGGCAGCCAGCTCTGGCCGAGATGAGCTGTGTCATTCGGCCCGGGGAGATTGTCGGCCTTGTGGGCCGGAGCGGTTCGGGGAAATCCACCTTATGTCATCTCCTGGCCCGACAGTATCCCGTGGAGGACGGGGCCATTTTTCTTAACGGCGCTGATATCAACCGTCTCTCCCTGGCCTCTGTTCGTGAGCGGGTTGCTTATGTGCCCCAGGATGTGCTGCTTTTTTCCGACACCGTGGCCGCGAATATCGGCTTTGGCAATCCAGCAGCCAGCCAGGAGCAAATCGTGGACGCAGCCAAAATCTGCCGTATCCATGAGGAGATCCTCGGTTTCAGCGAGGGGTACCAGACCCGGATCGGTGAGCGTGGGGTCAAGCTTTCCGGCGGCCAGCGCCAACGCATCGCCCTGGCCCGAGCCATTCTCCTTGATCGGCCCTTGCTGATCATCGATGACAGCCTCTCCGCCGTGGATCTGGAAACCGAGCAGGAGATCATCTCCGGTCTGGCCATCTTTCTGCCGGGACGGACCTGTCTCATCGTCTCGCACCGGATTACGCCCTTGCGCAACGCGGCCCGGATTATGGTTTTGGAGGAAGGTCGGCTGGTGGCCCAGGGCAACCATGCCGAGCTGCTGGCGACCAGCCCGTTTTACCGCACCATGTACCACCAGCAGCAGATGCACCGGGAAGAGGAGCTGTAATCGTGCACGATAATTACGGCTATTTCGAAGAAGACCAATTGGGCAAGTTCGGCGATCTCAGCTTGTGGCGGCGGATTGTCTTTCTGGGCAGACCATACTGGCTGGGGGCCTTGCTGGCTGTGCTGCTGTCCGTTGTTGTGGTGGGTTGCGGCCTGTCCCTGCCCTATCTGATCCGCTTGGCCGTGGATGATTTCATCCTCAACACCGGGCCTGCCGTCGAGGTTCGCCTTGCAGGGCTCAAGCATCTGGCCCTCGCCTTCTGCGGCCTCATGGCCTTCGAGTTTTTCGGCAACTTTGTCCAAGTCCTGATTCTTGAATGGACAGGGCAGAGGATCATGCACCGGATGCGGCAGATGATGTTTGTCCACCTCCTGCATCTGGACCTGAAATATTTCCACCGCAACCCGGCCGGCCGCCTGGTAACCCGGCTGACCAACGATATCCAGAATATGCATGAGATGTTCACCTCGGTGATCGTTACTCTGTTCAACGACGGGGTCAAACTCCTCGGCATCCTGGGGATACTTTTTTGGATGAACTGGCGTCTGGCCCTGGGCATCTGCCTGCTTCTCCCGCTGATGGTGGGCAACACCCTCTGGTTCAGCCGCTTGGCCCGCGACGCCTTTCGGCAGATCCGCACCCATCTTGCCAAGATCAACTCATTTTTGCAGGAGTCGCTCTCCGGGGTGTCGCTCATCCAGCTTTTCCGGCGCGAGGAGTCCAGCCAGGCGCAATTTTCCCAGCTCAACCAGGCCTTTTTTGCCAAGGCCCTCTATCAGATCAGGGTGTTTGCCGTGTTCATGCCCCTCATTGAGCTGATGAGCGCGCTGACCATCGGCACCATCCTCTGGTACGGCGGCAGCCAGGTCATGGCCGGGAAGATGACCATCGGGATGCTGGTGGCCTTTCTCTCCTACATGCGGCTTTTTTTCCAGCCCATGCGCGAGCTGTCGCAGAAATATTCCATTGTCCAATCGGCCCTGGCCTCGGCGGAACGGATTTTTGAGCTGCTCGACTCCAAGGAGACCCTGCCCTTGGCCGCTACACCTTTAAGACCTGCCTCCGGCAAGGGTGAGATCGAGTTCAGAAAGGTGAGCTTTGGCTATGCGTCGGAGCATCCGGTGTTGGAGAATTTTTCCCTGAAGATTCCATCCGGCCAGACCCTGGCCATCGTCGGCGCCACCGGCAGCGGCAAGACCACGATCATCAACCTGCTGGAACGGTTTTACGACCCGGATGCCGGGGAGATCCTTCTGGACGGCATTGACCTGCGCGCTCTCGATCCGGACTGGCTGCGTCGTCAGGTGGGGCTGGTGATGCAGGACGTGTTGCTCATCCCCGGCACCATCCGGGAGAATGTCCTGCTCGATGTCGAAAAAACCGACAAGGCCTTGTGGGGTATTCTTGAAAAAGCGCAGCTGGCCCGCTTTGTCCGTCAGTTGCCCGAGGGGCTTGCCACCAAGGTGGGCGAGGGCGGCATGGACCTCTCCGCCGGACAGCGGCAATTGCTGGCCTTTGCCCGAGTCCTGGCCCGTGAGCCGCGCATCCTGGTGCTGGACGAGGCCACCGCCAGCGTGGACCCGGAAAGCGAGATGCTCACCGAGCAGGCCATTGCCGCCACCTTTGCCGGACGGACCAACATCGTTATTGCGCATAGGCTTTCCACGATCCGCAGGGCCGATCATATTCTGGTTATGGCTGAGGGGAAGATTATCGAGCAGGGGAGTCATGGGGAGTTGGCGGTGGCCAACGGGGCGTATCGGAGGTTGTTGAGTATTTTTAGTGCTGGGTCAGGGGCGAGTTCGAAAAACTGAGGGGGTGTCCCCAGTTTTTTTATTTCACGCGTCTCGCCCGGCTGGCCGCCTTATAGCTAGACAAAGCGAAGAGGATGGCAACTGGAAGGAAGACTAATACAAAATAGACAAGATCTGAGTTACTTGGCCATGGGCCACCGATGGAAAATGCCAGGATGATAATTGCCTCAACAGCAAGGGCGACAACTACAAAAACAACCCAGAGTGGCTTCGTGGTTGATTCGCCGTAGGTTGCGCCACCCCAAAGAGATGCAATAAGTGTCGCTAGGATGGTGATTGCCCATATGCTGTCGTTCATCTTTTGAATTCCGTAGTCAAAGTTTGCTAGCTGTCCGAAAAAAAACGAGGGCCACTCCCCCTGTTTTCCTCGTCCCTATGCCGCATGCGAAAATGGATGGACCTCTCTATCCAGCCGGTCTGCCAGCGCTTCCTGGGCCACTTCCATATCATAATGGGTCTGCAAGTTAAGCCAGAACTGTGCCTCCATGCCAAAGAAGCGTCCAAGGCGGAGCGCTGTGTCGGCGGTTATGGAACGTCTGCCATGCACAATCTCGTTGATGCGGCGGGCGGTTACGCCAATATCCTTGGCCAGGCGATACTGGGTGATACCCATCGGTTCCAGAAACTCCGTTACCAGTATCTCGCCAGGGTGGATGGGAGAAAAATCTCGTTTGGTCATAGTGTCACCTCTCTAATGGTAATCAACAATTTCAACATCAAAGGCATCGTTGCCTTGCCAAACAAAGCATAGGCGCCATTGTTTGTTGATTCTGACGCTGTGTTGCCCCTCCCTGTCATGATGTAAAACTTCCAGATGGTTGGAGGGCGGGATTCGCAAGGTGTCGAGAATGCTCGCGGCATGCAGCATTTTCAGCTTGATAACCGCCGCGCGTTGGATGGCCTGGGGCAACTTGGCGGAAAAACGTCCGTAAAAAAGCTTCTCGGTTTCCTTGCACCTGAAGGTCTTGATCATGGACATATAATATCTGTCAAGGATACTATCGTCAATGGATATTATGAATAGATTCCACTCGACAGTTTCCCCCTGCGACATAAAAGCCCATTGGATATCTGCTCAATTCCTGTTACCATGCGGCCTGAGGGGAAAACCTATAAAAGTACGGAGCATCAATGAAACGTTTCAAATATCAGATGAAAGACAGTAAAGAACTCTGGGTATGTGAGGATTGCAAAAAGGCTCAGGCCGATCGCATCCTGCTGAAATCCTGGAGGCTTATTGACAAGAAGAATGACGATTCTGCCTGCGAATACTGCTCGCCTCCAATCTTTGTTCCCGAAGCGCCAGCCGATCTAAGTGTGCATCCCTAGCGATGAAAAGAACCAGAAGAGTCTAACGGTATCTCGGGTCACAACAGACTATTCTTGAGCGTACCGATATCCCGTTGTTCCGTGATATAGCGGGTGATGGTGTTGAAGTTTTTGGTGTCGCCCACCATGATGCAGCCTATGACTCGGTTGTTCTCGATGACCAGCTTTTTGTAGACGCTCCCTGAGCTGACCACCTGCGATTCATAGCGGCCTTCCGCGTCGATGTTGCCTGCGGCGGCGACGTCGATGCCCGCCACCTTGAGGATATTGCTCATGGTGGTGCCGTTGTATTGCACTTCGCCGCCCGACATGTTGGTGCCTGCCACCTTGCCCTGCTGCATGGCTGCGGGCCAGATGCCGGAGACCACCCCTTGGTGCTCGGCCACATCCCCTGCTGCATAGATGTCGCTGGCGCTGGTTTCCAGCCGGTTGTTCACCTTGACCCCCTTGTCACAATCAAGACCTCCTATCTTGGCCAGCTCCAGGTTGGGCCTCACCCCGGCGGAGACGATGACCATCTGGCCTTTCAGGGCGTCGCCGCCTTCGAGGACAATGCCGTCGGCCCGGCCATTGCTGCCGGTGATGGTCTTGGTGATGGCGGAGAGGCGAAAGCTAAAGCCCATCTTCTCCATGAGTTTCTGGAGCCGTTTGGCCCCCTTGTCATCCAGTTGCCGGGGCAGGAGGCGGGGGAAAAATTCCACCACCGTGACCTTCTTGCCCAGCTTGCGCAGGGCATTGCCCGCTTCCAGGCCCAGCAGCCCGCCGCCGATGAGGATCACCTCTTCGCTTTTTTCGGCCTGGGCCAGGATGGCTCTGGCGTCTTTGATGTGGCGGAGAGCGAACACCCCCTGCTGGCCGATGCCTTCGATGGGCGGCAGGAAGGAATGGCTGCCCGTGGCGAGGAGCAGCCGGTCAAAGGGCAGTGCCTCGCCGCTGGCAGTGGTCAGTCGTTTGCCTGCGGCATCGAGCGTGGTGATCCGGGTGTTGAGGCGCAGGTCGATCCGCTGCTCCTGGTACCAGGCCTCTTTCTTGGCGATGAGCTTGTCTTCGCCCACATCCCCGCTAATGAAATCGTTGAGCCTGATCCGGTAGTAAAAGGGGATATCCTCTTCGCTGAGGATGGTGATGTTGCCTTTGGGGTCTTGCTGGCGGATGGCTTCCGCTGCGGAGGTTCCGGCTACGCCGTTGCCGATGATCAGGTAGGTTTTCATGGCAAATGCCTCAGAAGGAGGTTGAAGGGAGGGAAGAATAGAGATATTGTGGCACACTCCGTTGGGGATGTACAAGTATTCCCGAAAATATATAACAAGGAAGGTGTTGGGATGGCCAAGAAAGAGAAGAAGAACCTCTGCCCATGCGGCACGGGGTTGGAGTTTGCCGAATGTTGTGGACCGTTTATTGAGGGCAGCCAGCCCGCGCCGACAGCCGAGGCGTTGATGCGCTCACGCTATACCGCCTTTGCCATGCAGGATATCCCCTATATTTTGCGTTCCTGGCATCGGAGCACCCGTCCGTCCGATCTTAATCTGGACGATGAGGCTGGGTTTGTCTGGCACGGGATCGAGGTGTTGGCCACCGAGGCAGGAGGCGCGGGAGAGGAGGCCGGGGTGGTGGAGTTTATCGCCAACTTTTCCGGGCATGGCCAGGACCATCATCTGCATGAGCGGGCCAAGTTTGTTTGCGAAGAGGGGCAGTGGCTGTACGTGGACGGCAAGGTGAATCCGGGCCGGGTTCCGGTAACCAGCGAAAAGATTGGACGCAACGAACCTTGCCCCTGCGGAAGCGGCAAGACGTACAAGAAGTGCTGCCAGCTTAAGTAATACGAAGAGTCTCTGCCCCCCGGCCTTCGCCGGGGTGACGGTTTGCTATTTCGGTCGGCGCTCTTACTCCATATAGTCCTTTAGCTTTTCCAAAAGACTCTCCGGCAAATCCTCATCGTACATGAAGGCCTGGGCCTCCTCCCCGGTGATCTGGCTCTTGATTTCCAGGGGCAGGGAGCGGAGTATGGCTACCCGCTCCGGGTTGGGCTTTTTCTTCTCGTTGCTGTCCATGTGCATCCTCTTGGTGTGCGGTGGATTAGGAGCGCCAGATGACCCGGGACTCTTTTCTGGCCGGAATCTTGAAATACGGAAATCTTGGGTAGCCGAAGATCATGGCCCCATAGAGTCGGTGCCCCTCGGGCAGGGCCAGGGCGTCGAGCAGGGGCGGGTGCCCGGCTGCCACGGCACTCATCAGGATGCCGGCCCAGCAGGTGCCGATCTCGCAGCTGGCTGCGGCCAGGTCAAAATAGGTCAGGGCGATGGTGCAGTCGATCTCCGGCTTGAGGCTGTCCGTATGGGCATGGGCCACCAACAGATGGGGCGCGTCGCGCAGGACCATATCCTTGTCCTGATCCCAGGCCGCAACGATGCCGGGATAGCTGGTGCCGGTTCGCAGCCAATCCACGACCAGTCCTGCCAGATGCCGCACCGCCTCAGGCGTTTCCAGAACCAGCCAATGCACCGGCTGGGCGTTCTTGGCGGACGGCGCCCAGCGGCACAGGTCGAGCAGCTGTTCGATCTGTTTTTGGGGAATGGTTTGCTGTTGGTATGAGCGGATGGAGCGCCTGGAGGTGAGAAGCTGCCCGGTTTTCTTGAGCGTGGGCGGAGAGCCGTTGCCGATGGGCTGGAAGCCGTCGGGGGCCATGGCCGCAAGGCTTAAGGCGTCATGGGGGCACACCGCCACGCAGTGTCCGCACTGGATGCAGAGGCGGGCGGCTGCCGGGCGGATCTCCGGAAAGCCGTCATCGCCGGTGAGCGAAATGAGGCTGAATGGACATTCTGCCACGCAGATTCCGTCTTTTTTGCATCGTGTCCGGTCGATGGTGATCATGGCCATTGGCTTATTCCTGTCACATTTTTACAATATTTAGTTAAGTGCACATCGTGAGGGGGATTTTTTGGTGTCCCGTCAAGACGAGCGCGCTGTTTTGCTGTCGGCGGGAGAGGGAAGATTCAGCCCGGAGGAGGCAGTGGAGGGGGCGGCTCGTTTTCTGTCTCTGGCCTGATGCTGGGCGGGATAGCTTGGCCGAGTTTGGTGGGGGCAACCACGGTGATGGAGGTTCCTTTGCCGGGGGCCGAATCGATCTCCACCCTGCCATTGATCAGTTCGACCCGCTCGGTGATGCCTGCCAGACCGAAGCCCTGTCCTTTCAGGGCAGGAATGAATCCTGCGCCCTGGTCCTCGATGGTGAGGGTGATATGGTCTTTTTCAAAGAGAATCCGCAGGCTGGCCGTGTCGGCGTGGGCATGCCGGAGAATATTGGTGAGCGCTTCCTGGGCCACCCGGAAAAGAACGGTTTCGATCACCGGGTCAACCCTTCTCTGATCGCCGGTCGTCTCAAAGGTACTGGCGATTTTGCGGCTGAACCATTTTTCCTCGGTCAGGTGGCGCAGCGCCGGGACCAGGCCAAAATCGTCCAGTTGGGCGGGGCGCAGGTCGTGGACCATCCGGTACAGGGCTTGGGACATCTCTTGGCAGAGGCTTTGGGAACGGGTAAGCAGGGTCGTGGCTTTGCTGTTGGTGCCAATCTCTGTTTTTAAGGCTGCCATGTTCAGGCTGGCGGCGGTGAGAATCTGGGCGGTATCGTCATGGAGTTCTCTGGAGATGCGACTGCGCTCTTCTTCCTGGGCCAGGACGATATGGCGGAAAAGATCTTTGCGCATTTCCCTGCGCTTCAACAGTTCTGCCTGGACCTGTTCTAAGGCGGCGAGTTTGTCCTGTTGGGCCTGGTGCAGTTCCTGACGGCGGCCCTTTTCGGCAATATGGGAGGCGTGGATGAGGCTGCCCATGGTGAACAGGGCCAGGAGCGTGCTGACAAGCTGGATCGGGATGCCGGTTATTTCCTGGAATAGCTCGGCGTTAATGAATGGCGCCGGATAGACTGCGGCTCGGGCGGGGAAGATCTGGGTCAGGCCGTATAAGGCAAAGCCCGAGGCGGCAAGGCAGTAGGCTTTGGCCAGAGGGGCATTGGTTTCTTTGTTTTTGCGCGCATGGTTTTTTAGGGCCAGGGCGGCGAGCAGGGCGCCGGGTAGGGCGAGAAGATAGCGGGCCTGGGCATCGGCGCAGCGTAGGCAGTTCGGTTTTGTTTCCCAGGGGATGATGTGGTCGAGGCCTATGGCGAGAATATAGACCAGGAGGAACCCCAGGCTGACGTACAGGCTCGCCGCAACTTGGCGTCTGGCCGGGCGATAGGCCTGGACCCCAAAGGCTGTCAGGGCGGCAAAGGAAAGGGCCAGGAAAAAGAGCTTGACCAGCAGGAGCGGCCTTGGCGTGGCAATTTCCATCCAGACGCCCGGCAGAATAACGATCTCCAGCCATTGGTTGATGGCGTTGAGGATGCCGAACATGGCAAGGGGTTTGAGGAGCGTGGCTTCGGCGACATCGGGTGAACGGGCCCCTTCGAGGGCCATGGCCAGGCCCATGCTGAAAAAGGCAAGGCCATAGATGAAGTACATCAGCAGATAGTTGAGTTGCAGAAAACTAAAATACATAGGCTGGTTGGAAACAA
This sequence comes from Deltaproteobacteria bacterium, assembly GCA_026388695.1. GTDB lineage: Bacteria > Desulfobacterota > Desulfobulbia > Desulfobulbales > Desulfurivibrionaceae > Thiovibrio. The sequence continues at coordinate 32,495 of JAPLJH010000045.1, forward strand.
GAGGTTGTGGGTATTTTTTTAGTAAACGGACACTCTTTGAAGCCTTCAGCACAGTCATACCTGAAACACCGGAACTGTGCAAAGAAAAAGCGAAGAAAATTGGGTAGATATTGCCATTCTGAATGGGTATAGTTGAAGAGATGCTCGGCCCGATGAGCAACGGAGGCCGAAACGATTTCGGGCGCAGGCCAAGGGGAAGATGAGAACATGGAGCAGACACGAACATACGAAAAACTTGATCGGCCCGAGGTGAAGGCCGCGCTGTTTTATCCCCGGCAAGATACTACGGCGTTGCCGGTTGGCGCTCAGGATCACGGGATAGAGGTGGAGGCAGGCGTGGCGCTCGGGGCCAGATTTTTTCTGACTGCTGACCCGGCGGCAGTCAATCTTCTTTTTTTCCACGGCAATGGCGAGGTGGTCGCCGATTACGACGAGGTTGGACCCCAGTACAATGCCCAGGGCATCAATTTCCTGGCCGTTGACTATCGGGGCTACGGGCAGTCCACCGGCAGCCCGACGGTGAGCGCCATGATTCAGGACGCGCATCGGGTTTTGCACTGGGTATTGGCTTGGCTGGCCAAAGAGGGCCGCACCGGTCATCTGGTGGTGATGGGCCGGTCGCTGGGCAGTGTCTCGGCCATTGAACTGGCCGCTACGGAGAAGGCGGTTGCCGGGCTCATTGTCGAGAGCGGCATTGCCCAGACCCTGCCGCTGCTGCGTACCCTCGGTCTGGATGTGCAGGCCCTGGGTATTGCCGAGGCCGACGGCTTCGGCAATCTGGAAAAAATCTGCCAGGTGCAAAAGCCCACCTATATTCTCCATGCCCAGCATGACCAGATTATTCCTGTCGTTCTGGCCGAAGAGCTACAGAGCGCTTGCGGGGCGCGGAGCAAGGAATTTCAGATGATACCAGGCGCCGATCACAACAATATCCTGGCCCTGACCGGCAAGCTCTATTTTCAGGCGATCAAGCAGTTTCTCAACAGAGTCGGCAAATCCCACGGACCGAAACGGTCCGGGATTCGCGGCTAAAGGCTCGGGGGGGATATGGCAAGAGATCGACGCCAAGCAAATCGGAGCAGCAGCACGTTCCGGCAGGCTGGTTTCGTGGTCGGGCTGCTGGGGGGGGCGGCTGTGGCCATGGGCCTGTATGAGCCCGGCGCCGATTTTGCCGTTGTCGCCATGATCCTTGCCGGGTTGGTCCTGATCTTTGCCTTGCTGGAGATGTGGCAGGGAGGGGCCGATTCTCCAGCGGATTCTTCTTTTTTCGGTACGGCCGGGCCTCTGCTCTGGGTCGTTGTCGTGTGGATTTTCTTTCGCTACTTCGGGGAGGATGCGCCCCAGTTGATTTTGCTCCCGGTGGGGCTCATCGGCTGGCTGGCCATCAGCTTTCCCATGCAGGCCTTGCTCGTTCCTGTTTTGGCCGTGCTCGTGATGGAGGCAGGATTATGGGCCATGGGCTTTCAAAAAACCGCCGGGCTGGCAGGCAATCTGGTGGCCTATGCCGCCGCCGGGGTGGGGCTCAGTGTTTTCATGAGCAGCAAGGCCTACCGTCAACGGATGCGAAAGGCCCTGATCCGGGCAAAAAGGGATACCGCCAGCCGAGAGTGTGCCCGTGATCTCGGCTTGTTTGACGATACGCCCGATATTCTTAGTACTCTGCCGGATTACGATCTCATCAATGACCCGGAGGCTGGCAGTCAGCCTGCGGTGGAAACCATCACCGCAGCTTTTGACCTGCAACTGGAACTCATCCGCCAGACCCTGGCCCTGTCAACGGTGGCCCTGCTGTGGCCGGACCCGGAGGGCCAAGAATATCGGCTGCGCAGTATTGCCACCATCAGAAAAGATATAGCCCCTGGGCCGTTTGGGGTGGGGGTTGGCATCACCGGGGCGTTGTTGGGGGTGGAGGAGCTGGTGAGCCTGGCCCCTGCCACCCCTTCCTTGGGCGTCCCCTATTACCTGAACCAGATTGAGGTGGGAGGGATTCTCGCGGTCCGTCTTCCCGATGACGCGGAGGAGTGGTTGGGGTTCGACGACAAGAAGATCGCCCCGCTGCTCTGCGTGGATCGGCCTGGGCAGCAACCTTGGACCGAGGCGGAAAAAGCGATCATGACCCTGACTGCGCGCAAACTCGCCCTGGACGTGAACATGGGCAGGCAGTTTCAGGCCATGGCCCATGAGCGCAGCGCCATCCAGCGGGTCTGTCTCGCCATGCGGGAACTGAATGGGGCCCTTGGGCTTGAACAGGTACTGGGGGCCACGATCAAGGCGGTGCGGACTCTGGTGGGCGCTGATTTCATCTCCATCAGCCTGGTTTGCGGCAACGGGCATTGCGTGGCCCTGGCCGAGGGCGAGGGGGCGGAACAACTCATAGGTCGCGAATTTTCCCGAGAAGAGGGGCTGGTGGGTCAGGTGCTCAAGATCAACCGGCCTCTGCCGGCCAAGGCCCAGTGCCATGGGCCGACCCAGGTTTTCGGCCACGACCATTTGCTCACCGGCTATGATTCGCTACTGATTCTGCCCCTGCAAAAGGAAAAAGGCGAGGCCACCGGGGCGCTCACCGTGGCGGTGAAAAAAGCGGAGGTCTTCACCAAGGCCAGGCAGGAGATTCTCGAACTCATCGCTGCCCAGGTTGCGGTCAAGATCGATCTGGGGCAGGCCCATGAGGAGATCAACCGGTTGGCCACCATCGACGGGCTCACCGGCCTGCTCAATCACCGCACCTTTCAGCATGGCTTTGAGGTGATGCTGGCCCGCGAGGAGCGGCGGGCCGGGGCTTTGAGTCTGCTGCTCTGCGATATCGATCATTTTAAAAAAATCAATGACAGCCATGGCCATCCCTTTGGCGACAAGGTTCTCAAAGAGGTGGCCGGTATCCTGCGCCGGGCGGCGCGCAGCGTGGATATCGCTGCTCGGTACGGCGGCGAGGAATTTGCCCTCGTTCTGGAAGGCTCCGGCGAGCAGGGAGGTCTCCAGATGGCCGAGCGCATCAGGCAGGAGATCGAGAGAATGGTACTCCATAGCGAAAACGGACCGGTGCAGGTCACCCTGTCCCTGGGGCTTGCCGTCTATCCCGACCACGGGGCAGACAAGGAAGGCCTGATCAGACGGGCTGACCAAGCCCTGTACCGGGCCAAGAAACAGGGGCGCAACCGGGTAGTTCTCTGGGAGAAGGAATGACCGGCTGACTGCCTCCGGCAGTTTGTGCCTTTTGACTCGAATCTCGTTTTGTTTGCGGACCTCTGGCTTTCTGTCGGAATGGCGACCGATTTCCCAACCCCACGTATCAAAATTTACCGGCGATCGCTGGGCCAGGCAAGGTTTTTTGCCTGCGGCCCGGTGTGTCGTATAAGGAGAAGGCGTGTCTTATGCTTTTTAATACCTTTGTCCATATCCCTGGGATCGGCGAGACCACGGAGCGGCGGATTTGGCAGGCCGGGGTAGAGACCTGGGATGATTTCAGGGAGCCGTACCCGGAGTTCCTTTCCGGCCAGAAGGTGAAGCTCATCCAGACTCATCTGGCCCGCAGCCGTGCCCAGGCCCAGCAACAGGCGCCCCACGAATTCCTGCGGCAGCTACCTGCGGCCCAGCGTTGGCGGGTCTTTCCACTGTATCGGGATTCCGTGGCCTATCTCGATATCGAGACCACGGGCTTGAGCTTCACCGACCATTGCATCACCACCGTCAGCCTCTACGATGGCAAAGAGGTGTTCACCTATGTGCAGGGGGAAAATCTCGCGGATTTTGCCGAGGACATCGGGAAATACCAATTGCTGGTCACTTACAACGGCAAGGCCTTTGATGTCCCCATGCTGGAGCGGCATTTCGGTTTCAAGCTGAACCAGGCCCACATCGATCTCCGCCCACTGTTGCAGGGACTCGGGTTTGTCGGCGGTCTCAAGGGCTGCGAGAAGCAAATGGGTCTTGATCGTGGCGCGTTGGCTGGGGTGGATGGGTACTTTGCCGTGCTGCTTTGGCGGGAATACTGTCGGACAAGGGAGCCTCGGGTGCTGGAAACCCTGCTCGCCTATAATGTGGAAGATGCGGTGAATCTTGAGTCGCTGCTGGTGCAGGCCTATAACCTGAAACTGGCGGGCACCCCGTTTGCCGAAAGCCACCGGTTGTCCATGCCGGTCCTGCCGGAAAAGTCATTTTTTCCGGATATGGAGCTTATCGATCGATTGCGGGGGAATTGAGAAAAAAGCGGAGAGAGCCCGGCAGCTGCCGAACTCTCTCCATGGGGTGTCACGCGCTTTGTAACAAGGCAGAGAATCAGGATTACGGTCTATGGGCAGTGCGGCGCGTGGATGTGGTGATTCGCCCGCTACGGAGCGAATCACCCAGGGTTAAAGGTCCCCCCCCCAACCTGGATGTTCTGGTACGGTGCTGTCTTTTTCGATCCGATGGGCATAAAAAAACCCGTCTCTGTTGCCGGAGATGGGTTTTGTGAAATCCATTGTTTCCCCTATCGGCAACCCGGCCATCCGCGCTGGCGGACCCGTTGGCTTTGCGTCCCCGGATTACTCCGGGTTTGCCTTTTTCCAAGACAGCGTTCAGCTGTACAGCCATACTTGCACAGCCAGCCTGCTTCTGTCAATCTGTTTTTCCCGATGGACACGGGAGGAGCTTGGTTTTTCTCCGGCCTGTGGTAGACTGATCGCGTAAAGTCGGGTTTTAAACACTCACGGGAAATTGCCATGTCCGAGTCCTTTGTCTGTCTCAATCCAGAATTTTTCCCTGCCTGCCGGAGATTGTTGGGCGGTCCGCAGTGGCAGGGGTTTCTTGCTCTCCTAGCCCCTGCCGGAAACCTGGCGGATTTAGCCGGGCTGCTTGCCGATCCTGCTTTCGCGTTAGAAGGGGTCCCTGGATATCTCTCCGATCTGGCCCGGCTGGAGCTGGCCCTATGCCTGGCGCAGCAGGAAAGGCCGCTGCCTGCAATGGTGGAGCGGCTCACGGTAAATCCTTCTCTGCAATTGCTCCAAAGTTCCTGGGCTGGGTTGCCCCATCTGTTGGGGGAGAACGGAGCGAGGGCCGTGCCCCAGCCTGTACCGCAGCAGGAGATAATCCTGGTCTGGGTGGCACCGGAAACGGGAAAGAGCCAGGCGCAGGCAGCAGGGCCCGAGGATCTGCTGGCCTTGAAGCTGGTCTCTGAAGGGATCGATCCCCGCCAGGCCGCCGCCCTTGGGGAATTGTCGGTAGGGGCCATTGAGGAGGCTATTGAGCGTGCTGCGAACAAGGGGCTTCTTCTTGTCCCAGCCTCGCGTCTTCGTCGGGACGAGGAGAGCTTCCCCATCACCGAGGCGCTGGAACCCCGTTTCATGGTCGCCGAGGTTTTCACCCTGCAATGGCACATCACCCAGGTCTGCGATCTGCATTGCAAGCATTGCTACGACCGGAGTGATCGCGCTCCTTTGTCCCTGGCCCAGGGCCTTGCGGTGCTCGATGACCTGCTGGCCTTTTGCCAAAGCCGCCATGTGCGGGGACAGGTGAGCTTTTCCGGCGGCAACCCCTTGCTCTATCCTTATTTTCTTGAGTTGTATCAGGCGGCGGTGGATAGGGGCTTCACCGTGGCCATCCTCGGCAATGCCACCGCCAAGGAGCGGCTCCTGCCCGTGCTGGCTATTGAGAAACCGGCTTTTTGTCAGGTAAGCCTTGAGGGTCTGCCCGAACATAACGATTTTATCCGGGGCACGGGCTATTTTGCCAGGGTTATGGAGTTTCTCGATCTCCTGCGTGAGTTGGATATATACTCCATGGTGATGCTCACTTTGACCCGTGGCAACATGGAGCAGGTTCTGCCCCTGGCGGAGCTGCTCCGCGACCGGGTCGATCTGTTTGTTTTCAACCGGCTGGCCATGGTCGGGGAGGGTTCCTTGCTGGAGTCGGTGCCCATCGCGGAGTATCGCGGCTTTCTGGAACGCTATCTTGTTGCGGCCCGCGAGAATCCGGGCATGGGCCTCAAGGATAATCTTTTCAATCTGCTCCGTGCAGAAACCGGCGAACCCCTGCTAGGAGGCTGCGCCGGGTTCGGGTGCGGTGCGGCCTTTAACTTCGTCTCCCTGCTGCCCGATGGCGAGGTGCATGCCTGTCGGAAATTTCCCTCGTTCATCGGCAATATCTTTACGCAATCCCTGGCGGAGATATATGATGCCCCGACGGCCCGCCAGTACCGAGCCGGATGCCAGGCCTGTCGGGACTGCCGTCTGCGTCCTGCCTGCGGAGGTTGTCTTGCCGTGAGTCACGGTTTTGGCCTCGATGTCTTCAGCCAACGCGACCCCTATTGTTTTTTAGTAAGTTAGAAGTTGGTTCCTGCGCTTTTTTGGGCAGAAACCAACTTCGTTAACGCACTTATCCTGTTTGTCAGGGCTGGAGCACTGATTATGGATTTACGGATTCTTTCCTACAATATCCACCGGGCCATCGGGGTTGATCGGCGGTTTCGACCGGAACGCATCGCCGCGATCCTGGCCCATTACGATGCCGATATCGTGTTGTTGCAGGAGGTGGACGTGGGTGCGCCCCGTTCGCGGGAATTGGATCTGGCCCAAGAACTGGCTGAGCGTTGCAATTATCCCTACTACGCCGTTGGCCTGAACGTCCAGCTACGCAAGGGCATGTATGGCAACGCCACCCTGAGTCGCTATCCCATCGCCAAGGAACGCAATATCGACCTGACCCTTGATGGCCGCAAGGCCAGGGGCTGCCTGTTCACCGAGTTGGAATTGACCGATGGCAGCACTTGCCGACTGCTGCCCGTCTTCAACCTGCACCTGGGGCTGTCTTTCAAGGAACGACCCCAGCAGGTGGGCCGCCTGGTGCGGACCCCGGAGTTCACCGGCATCGCCGCCGATGCTCCCTGTGTGGTGGCTGGGGATTTCAACGACTGGTGGACCAGGCTCGCCCCGCTGTTTACCGAGGCCCTGGGCTTTGTCTGCGCCACCAACCATGGGGTTGGCTATCAGAATGCTATCTTGACCTATCCCTCCTTTTCGCCCACCACCGGTCTGGACAAGGTGTTTTGCCGGGGGCCGATCACCGTGCTGGGGGGCAGGCGCTGTCGCCTTCGGGTGTCCAAGGTTGCCAGCGATCATCTGCCCGTTATTGTTGATCTGCAACTATGAGATAGGTTGTCGGCGAGAACGTTTTTTCGTTGACTTTGCGGGACATTTTCCTGAGCATATCAATATGCCTTCCCTCAAAAAAACCAGGTCAACTGTCCATGGATACTGATTCTTCACAAATAAGCATTCTCCTTGTCGAAGATGATCTCGGCGACGCCCTGCTTGTGCAGGAGATGCTCTCGGAAATCAAGGACCCTCTTTTTGCCGTCACCCATGTCGACCGGGTTGCCAAGGCTCTGGACCAGATCCGAGAGGCGCAGTTCGGGGTTATCCTTCTTGATCTTTCGTTGCCCGACGGCCAGGGCATGGAACTGGTCAAAGTGGTTCGCCAGGCTGCGCCCGAAACGCCCATTGTGGTGATGAGCGGTCAACGCGATGACGATTTTGCCCTCAAGATCGTTCAGGAAGGGGTTCAGGATTACTGCGTCAAAGGGCATGTCGATAGCTTCCTTCTCACGCGGACTCTCCGGTATGCCATTGAGCGCAAGCGCATCGAGGATACCCTGCGTCGGCGTAACGCCGAACTGGCCGTGTTATTCCATGTTTCCTCCACGGTGAGCCGCTGCATCGACATGCAGGGGCTTCTTGCCGATGTTATTGGCTCGCTTGCCGGAATGGATATTCTTAGCCTGAAATGGCAAGGCGCCATCCTCACGGTCGAGGACGATGGGACTCTGCGACTCGCCCAGGAACTCGGCCATTCTCCGACCTTTATCGAGGCGCATCAGCGATTGCGATGTGGCGAATGTCTCTGCGGCTTGGCCGTGGAGCGCGGGGAGATGGTGGTTTCCTCCGATGCCTTTCAGGACGCGCAGCATACCCTCCGCTATGCCGGAATGGAGCCCCACGGTCATATCGTTATTCCCCTTAAGTCCAGAGAGCGGGTCGTTGGCGTCCTTTGTCTTGATACCGCGCCGGACATTTCGGTGCGGGAGGGAGAGCAAAAACTGCTGCTTTCCATCGGCGAACAGGTCGGCATCGCCGTTGAAAACGCCAGGCTCTATGAGGAAACCCGGCGCTTGGCGCTCCACGATTCACTCACCGGACTGGCCAACCGGCGGCATTTGGATATCGTCGCCGAAAGCAATCTTGCCAGGGCCCGTCGCCACGGCACCCCCTTTGCCATCATCCTGCTCGATCTCGATCATTTCAAGCGCTACAACGATACCCATGGTCACAACGCCGGGGATCAGCTCTTGGTGGCAGTGGCCAATACCATGAAAAAGGAGGTGCGGGAGACCAGCCTCGTGGTGCGCTATGGCGGCGAGGAGTTTTTGGTCCTGCTCTCGGATACGGAGATCGTTGCGGCTTTGGCAGTGGCGGAGCGGATCAGGCTCAAGGTTCAGGAAGAAACCGGGGTCACCGTGAGTCTGGGAGTATCGTGGGCCAAGGATGCCACCCGTTCGCTGCCCCTTTTGATTGCCGAGGCCGATGCGGCGCTCTATCAGGCGAAAAATAGCGGAAGAAACAGGGTGGTTAGCGCAGACACGCGGCAAAAAGGGGAGGACGTGCATGGCTGATTATCGTGTCAGAAAAAGCAAAGGGTTACGGGGGAAATCCCTGGTCGTTTTTCTGGCGGCAGTTTTTGCGCTGACGGGTGTCGGCTGCAAGCAGCGCCAGGAGGAAGCACCCAAGTCGGCGCCTGTGGCGCAAGAATCTGTGGCGCTCTGTCGCTCCACCACGGCTTTGCTGCCCATGGTGGTCGCGGAGAAGCAGGGCTTTTTTGCCGAGCAGGGGCTCACGGTCTCGGTTCGGGACTCCATTATGGGCAAGGAAGCGTTGGAGGGGCTGCTCAGGGGAGAGTGCGACTTGGCCACTGCCGCCGAGCCACCTGTGGTCGAATATGCCCAGCAGCGTGATGATTTTCGTCTGCTCGCCGCCCTGCAAAACACGGATAATCTGAATCGCATCGTCGCACGGGCCGACCGGGGCATTGCGAGCCCGGCGGACTTGCACGGCAAGCGGATTGCCACGAGCAAGGGAACGGCGCCCCATTATTTTCTGGAGTTGTTTCTTGAAAAACATGGGATGAAAGCCAAGGATGTTGTCATTGTCTTCATGAAATCAGACGAGTTGCTGGCGGCGCTTACCAGCGGCCAGGTCGATGCCGTTTCCATGACCAACAATGTTGTCAGCAAGGCCCAAGAGGCGTTGCAGGACAATGCGGTGCTTATGGAGGAGCCGGGGCTGTATCGCAATTATTATCTGCTTCTGGCGACCACGAATTTGCTTGAAAAACGGCCAGAGGTTGTGGTGCGGTTTCTCCGTGCGGTGGTCAAGGCCGAGGCCTTTATCCAGCAAAGTCCGGAGGAAACATTGGCCATTGGCCAGGCCAGCCAGAATCAGAAGGTCTCATCCTCGGAAATCAAGCAACTCCTTGAGGGCTATCAGTACCGGTTGACCTTGGACCATGCCATGCTCATGGGCCTGGAAGATACGGCCCGGTGGATGGCCGCCCTCACGGGGACAGGGCAGAAACCTGTTAATTTTCTCAACCTGATTGCGGCCAACCCATTACGGACAGTGCAGCCGGATGCTGTCAGGCTTGAAAAATAATGGGGCGCGAAGAGAGGAGGCCAGCTATGCGCCATCATCATGTTAAACCTGTTTCTGCCGCAGTGCGTAGCCGGTTTGTTGCCGCAGGCCTCGTGCTCTTGCTCTTGGTCGTCGGCTGCAAACAGAAGGAAGGGCCTCCCGCCGTCGCGCCCATCGCCATAACCATTTGCCATGGCAGCGTCACAGACATTCTGCCCCGCATTGCCTTTGAGCAGGGCTATTTTGCCGAGGAGGGGCTTGCGGTTACGCTGAAGGATCTCGATGGCAAGCAGGCCTTTGATGGCATGCTCAAGGGAGAGTGCAATTTTGCCGTGAGCGGAGCGCCCCCCATTGTTCTGGCCGATCCCCAAAATACGCCATTCGCCATTCTGGCGACAGTCTTGTCCGACGATGATTCCACCAGAATCGTCGCCCGCCGCGACCATGGCATCGCCGTACCCCAGGATCTCAAGGGCAAGCGGATTGGGGTAAAAAAAGGGGTTATTGGCCATCTTTTCCTTGATCTGTTCATGATGAAGCATGGCTTGGCGCAAAAAGAGGTTGCTCTGGTTTTCATGGATTCGGATAAACTTCAGCCGGCCCTGGCCAGAGGCGAAATCGACGGGTTTTCCATGACCAACAAAATGGTCAATGCCGCAGCCAAAAGCCTTGGCGACAAGGGGGTGGTCTTTGCCGAGCCGGGACTGAACACCATCCAGGCCATCCTCACGACCCGGCTCGATATTCCGCTCAACCTGCAAGCGGCCCCCAGGGTATTGAAGGCCCTGGTTCGGGCAGAGCAGCTTGCGGAGAGCGAGCCTGTAGCGGCCAAGGCGCTGCAGGCAAAGGGTTCGTCCCTTTCTTCCTCGGAGATTGAAGATGTCTGGGCTCGATCCACCATCGAGGTGACCTTGGCCAATCCTCTCTTTGTCCATCTGGAGGATCAGTACCGTTGGCAGATGGAGCGGGGCGGGTCGCCTGGGCCTGCAGCCATGCCCAATTACCTGAACCTCGTTTTCCCGGAGTATTTGCGCGCCATCAAGCCGGGCGGTGTTTCGGTCATCAAGCGCTGAGGGATCACACAGTGAAGATACGGTGTAAACTCATTCTGATCGGCGTTATTCCGGTGGTCTTGCTGCTGGCGTTGACAGCTGGTTTTCTTTTTGCGACCCACAAGGTGGATCGCATCAACCACAAAGCCATTGTTGCCGACGAGATTGCGACGACTCTGGGCGATTTGTCCATTCTGACCTATGAGCATCATATCTACTTCGAGGACCGTGCCCATGCGCAGTGGGTGCAAAAACATGAATTCCTCGGCAAGCAGTTGGAAAAGGAGGGCGCGCTCTACGATACGGCCGAGGAAAAAGAGCTTTTGGAGCGAATCCTGCACGCATCGCGAACCCTGGGGTTCCTCTTTGTCCAGTACGGGCCCCATCCTAGCGAAGGCCAGGGAATACGGCAGGCCGCGCAGGGAAAATTTTTTCATGAGCGGATTACGGCCCGGATTCTTCAGGAATTGGCAGTGGCCAGCCCGGCGGCGGATACTCTCCATGAGTTGAATCATGAGCGGGCCCGTGCGCTCTCCAGGCAGATCGCGCTGGTAAGCATCCTGGTGGTCGGGGGCGTCGCCACCTTCATGCTGGTCATCTCCTTTCTTGTCATCCGTGCCTTTACGGTGCCGGTGGGAAAGTTGAGCGATGCCTTTGCCGCGGTCAGTATCGGCGATTTGGGTCACCGCATCAACAGCTCGGCCAAGGATGAACTGGGCAGCCTCTCCCGGGGCTTTGACAATATGGCCCAACGCCTTCAGGAGAGCAGCGATTCATTGCATCGTCTGAATCTCGAACTGGAGCAGCGGGTGGCGGAGCGCACCGAAGATCTGTCGCACGCCAATGCGGAACTGAAGCTCAACGAAGAGCGGCTGGCAGTTCTCCTGGCCCTCAGCCAGAAGGAGTTTGCGACCGAGGTGGAATTGGTCCACTATGCCTTGGAGGAAGCGGTGCGGCTTGCGCGCAGCAAGGTCGGCTATCTGCATTTCTTCAACGAAGACCAGCAAACCCTCGGGCTTTTCCAGTGGTCCGAGGCGGTCATGGAGTTCTGTACCGCAGCAAAAACCCCGCATTATCCCCTGGCTGAGGCTGGGGTCTGGGCCGATTGCGTGCGACAGCGCCAGCCGGTGGTGCATAACGATTACCAGAATCTGGCGAATAAAAAAGGTCTGCCCGAAGGCCATTTTCCGTTGTTCCGGCATCTGAGTCTGCCCATCTTCGATGGGGAAAAGGTTGTCGCGGTTCTCGGGGTCGGCAACAAGGAGGAGCCCTACGATGCGGACGATGTCCAGCAGCTTATCCTCTACATGCGCAGCGCCTGGGAGATGGTCAAGCGCAAGCGGGTGGAGCTCTTGCTGTTTGAATCGGAGCAGCGGTATCGCACCATCTTCAACGAGTCGCCGGACGGTATTCTGCTGATCGATACGGAGACCGGAAAGGCGCTTGAGTTCAACGATGTCGCCCACCGGCAGTTGGGCTATAGCCGGGAAGAGTTCGCGGAACTCACCGTGGCGGACTATGAGGCCCAGGAGAATGCCGGGCAAATCCGGGAACGTTTTGAAAAGATCAAACGCCTGGGCAAGGAGAGCTTTGTTACCCTGCATCGGACCAAGTCCGGAGAGCTCAGAAATATAGCGGTGTCGAAGCAGGCCCTGCTCCTTGGCGAGCGGCAATACCTCTACGCCATCTTCCGGGATATTACCGAATTGCGGCAGGCCCAGGAGAGCCTGAAAGAATATGCCCAATCCCTGCAGCGGAGCAACAAGGAACTTGAACATTTCGCCTATGTGGCTTCCCACGATTTGCAGGAGCCGCTGCGCAAAATCGGCAGCTTTACCGAGCTGCTGGCCCGGAAATATCAGGGGCGGCTGGACGAAAAGGCCGACATCTACATCGGCTACATTGTCGATGGCGCGCAGCGGATGCAGATTCTGATCAACGATCTGCTTGCCTTTTCCCGGGTAACCACCAAGGGCAACGAGTTTGCGTCGGTTGACTGCAACATGCTTCTGGCGCGGGTGCGGCAGGATCTTGATCTGGCAATCAGGGAGAGTGGCGCCCGGCTCAGCGTGGCCGAACATCTGCCGACGATTATGGCGGATGCGGTGCAGCTTGGTCAGGTTTTTCAAAACCTCATTGGCAATGCCATCAAATATTGCGCTGCCGGGCAGGCCCCGGAGGTTGCCGTGGCAGCGGTTGAGCGCGACGGCGATTGGCTTTTTTCGGTGCGGGATAGCGGAATCGGCATAGATTCGCAGCATTTCGAGCGGGTTTTTCAGCTTTTTCAACGCTTGCACACCCGAGAGGAATATTCGGGCACCGGGATCGGTCTGGCGCTGTGCAAGAGAATCGTCGAACGGCATGGCGGAAAGATCTGGCTTGAGTCGGCTGCGGGCCAGGGCGCGACCTTTTTCTTCACCGTGCCGCGCACGCTGGCTTAGGAAGATGCATCAATTGAACCGAGGAGGGGTACCATGGCCACCAAACCGCGCAACATAGATATTCTGCTGGTGGACGACGATCCCGGCGATGTGGAGTTGACCAAGGAGGGGCTGCAGGCCGCCAAGATGCTGGTCACGCTCCATGTGGCGGAAGATGGGGAAAAGGCCTTGAAATTTTTGCGGAAAGAGGCGCCGTACACCGAGGCGGCGCAGCCGGACATTGTCTTGCTCGATCTCAACATGCCGAAAAAAAGCGGCCTGGACGTACTCAGGGAAATCAAAGCTGATCCAGCGCTCCGCTGTATTCCCGTGGTGATCCTCACCACCTCGGAGGCCGAGACCGACATTGTCAAATGCTATGACCTGGGCGCCAACTGCTATATCGCCAAGCCGATCAGCTTTGCTGCGTTTACCAAGGTGGTGGCCATGATTGAGGAGTTCTGGTTTACCATTGTAAAAATGCCCCCCAAGAAAATGGGCCGGGATGGGCATGGGTTTCTTTAAGTCTGCCGTTTCGGGGCGATACGGTTCCAGTGAAGAGAAGGTGCCGCAATGAGGGTTCTCCTTATAGAAGACGATCAGGCAGACGCGTTTCTCATCCAGGATATGCTGCTGGAGTCGACGGCCGGCAACGTTGTTGTCCAGCATGTTACGCGGCTTGAGGAGGGAATGCTTCAGGCTGACGAGAATGGGTTCGATATCATCATCTCCGATCTTGGCCTGCCGGACAGCCAGGGGCTGGATACCGTCACGGCGCTGGCCTCGGTGGCGAAGCATCTCCCCTTTATCGTGCTGACCGGTCTGGCGGATCACGCGGTGGGTCTTGCGGCGGTGAACGCCGGAGCCCAGGATTATCTGGTCAAGGGGAAGGTCACCGGGGAGATGTTGGTCCGCGCCATCCGTTACGCCATTGAACGCAAGAGGATCGAAAATGAAAAGGCGCAGGTCATAGTCGAGCTGCAGGAGGCGTTGGCAAAGGTAAAACTGTTGAGCGGGTTTATCCCGATCTGCGCTTCCTGTAAAAAGATTCGGGATGATAATGGATATTGGCGGCAGGTTGAATCGTATATTAGAGAACATTCCAACGCGGAATTCAGCCATTCCATCTGCCCGGAGTGCTCCCATCGCCTTTACCCGGAGTTGTACCCGAAGGGCTGAGCGGCAAAAGCCACGCGGCGCTGTTTCGCGCTGCCCCAATCCATTTTTTTCGTTGTTTTTGAGATGTTTTTTTTTGATACTATGATTATGCCGACCTCGGGCAGGGCTGTCCGAGGTCGATCAAGTGGGGGCCGGAAAACGCCGGTTGCCTCGTTTTCCCAATACGCAAGCGATTGCAAGGAGGGATGCATGGAACCAAAGGATGTGAAAAAGTTTTTAGCAGGGTTTGGCATTGCCAGCCTGCTGGCCGGAGCCGGGCTTGCCGCTTCGGCGACCAAGGCTGTCGGGGCCAGTGGCTGAGGCGGCAGCAAAAGCGGTGCCGTGAGCACTGAAGACAAGGCAAAGGCAGGCGGGGAAAAGGGAGTTGCCGAGACAAAAGGCACCCCGGAAGAGGAAGCGGCAAAGGCCAAGAAGAAAAAAGAAGAAGAAAAGAAAAAAACCGGAAAAAGCGGCTGAAGCGGTTGATACAGAACGCAGGCTGCGTTCAAAAATGTTTGCAGAAGGCAGGGAAACCTGCCTTTTTTTATTGGTCGTTTCATGATTTTTGAGGGGGATATGCATGTGGGAAAAGGACCAGCGGATCGACCTTCGGTGGCGCAACTTTTGGAAGCGATACGGGCAAGCTGGAGAGTATAATGAAATACGGAACAGTGCCGTGGAAAAAAGACTGGGCAACGGGAGGGACGGATGGCTGAGCAGAAAAGGCTGACAGAAGAAGATGCGCAGGCGCAGCTGCAAAAGTTTTTTGCGGAAATACCCCGGACCATTTCTTTGGTTCTTTTCTGCGATCCGGCGGGAAAAAACGAACCCTTTGCCGAGGGGGCCAGGCAGATCATCCGCGCTGTCCGGGAGATAACCGACAAGGTGACCCTGCGTGAGTATACTCTCCAGCACGAGCTGGCCAAAGAGTGGCAGATCACCCGGTCGCCCACCCTGGTCTTTGCTCCGGAAGCCTTCAAGATTCGCTGGCTGGGCGCACCCATTGGCCATGAGGCGCAGACCTTCATGGAGGCGCTTCGTATTATTGGCCGCCAGGAGCCGGGCCTGGGCAAGGAGGCCATGAAGGTGCTTGCCAAGCTGGACTCACCTCGGGCAGTCAAGGTGTTTGTCAGCCCCTCCTGCCCGTATTGCCCGCAGGCGGCAATCAATGGTATCCGGGCTGCCGTGGCCCGGCCCGATCTGGTTTCCCTGGAAATCATCGATATCCAAGCCAATCCTGACCTGGCCGATCAGTACGCGGCCCAGAGCGTGCCCCAGACCTTTGCCAATGAAAAGCAGATCGGCCTGGGCGCCCAGCCAGAGGAGATTTTTGTCGCCTCCCTGGTGGCGTTGGAGCCGCAACGGGTTTTCATCCCGGACAGCGATGCCGAGGAGATCACCTGCGATCTGGTCATTGTCGGTGGCGGGCCTGCCGGGCTGACCGCAGGCATCTACGCCGCCCGGAGCGGCTTGCAGGCGGTGGTTGTGGAAAAAGGCGTGCTGGGCGGGCAGGTCGCCACCACTCCCATGGTGGAAAACTATCCGGGCTTCACCCAGGTGGGCGGCAAGACCCTGGTGGACATCATGGTGACCCATGCCCTTGAATATGTGAAAATTTTCCCCGGCGAGGAGGTGCAGGCCATTGCTCCGGGCGAGGTGTTCACGGTCACGACCACCAGACGTCGCTACAAGGCGCGGGCAGTGCTGCTGGCCACCGGCGCAGGTTACAAGAAACTTGGCGCGCCAGGTGAAGAGCGTTTGGCCGGGCGCGGGATCAGCTATTGCGCGAACTGCGATGGTCCGCTTTTCACGGGGAAAAAGGTGCTCATGGTGGGCGGCGGCGATAGCGCCGTGACCGAGGCCCTGCATCTGCACAACATCGGGGTTGGGGTGACCATGGTGCATCGGCGGGAGAGCCTGCGCGCCCAGGAACGGCTGGTGGTCAGCCTGCGGCAATCCGGCATTCCGGTGCTCTTCAACAGCGAGGTTGTCGAGATTTTAGGCGAGTCAAGGGTGGAAGCGGTGCGCCTTAAAAACAACCAAACCGGCGAGGAGTCCACCCTGCCGGTGGAGGGCGTTTTCATCGCCATCGGTTTTACCCCGGCAGTGGAGCTGGCTCGAAGCCTCGGGGCCGAGTTGACCCCGGACGGTTATATCAAAAAGGATGAGCGTCATCGGACCACGGTGCCGGGTGTTTATTCGGCAGGCGATGTGGAGGGCGGTTTCAAGCAGATCGTCACTGCGGCCGGGCATGGCTCCGAGGCGGCGCTCGCTATCTTTGAAGACCTGATCAACCCCTATTGGACGAATCAGAAAAAACGGTAGATGACTGCGGTTGTCACTGCCCAGAGGAGAATCAGGATTGTTCCGCCCGCGCAGGCCGCGCCAAGCAGTCGGTGCCCGAGCATTTCGCGGCGGCGCTCCTGGTACCCCAGGAACAATCCGCAGAGGGCGCCTGCCGCCATGCCGCCGCCGTGGGCCCAGTTGTTGATGCCAGGCACCAGCAGGCCAAAGACGAAGATGCTCATGGCCCAGCCGCCGATTTGCTGGTATACCTGCTGGCCATAGCTGCCGCCCCGACTTTTCCCGTAATACAGAGCCGCGCCGATCAGGGCGCAGACTGCAGCCGATGCGCCGATGGTAAAAGGGACCCCGGCCAGGTAGGAGAGCAGAAACCCGCCGATGCCGCCCAGGGTGTAGATGGAAAACATCCGGGCCAGCCCGTATTCCTGGATCACCAGGGGGCCGATCTGCCGCAGGGCGATGAGGTTGAAGATAAGATGCAGCAGGCTGCCGTGCAGGTAGCTGGCGGAAACCAGCGACCACCAGCGGTGCAGGGCCTCGATGGGCATGGTGCCGGTCGCTCCAAGCAGCAGGAGGCTCCGGTTGTCCGGGGAAAGAAAGCCAAAGGGGTTCATGCCCATGGACGTGCCGCCGGGATTGAGAATGATCGAGAGCACGAAAAGGGCGATGTTGAAGCCGCTCAACCAGGTAAGGAAAAGCTCCGGGGTCTGGAGCGGGTGGAGCAGCGCATTGTTTTTCCACCAGGAACCGGGAGACTTGATGCCGCAATAGGGGCAGCGGGGTTCGTCTCGGCTGATGAGACGGCGGCAGTTGGGGCAGAGCTGGGAGGTCTTGTGAGAGGTTGTCATATGGCCGTTTGGGTGGTTGCTAAGGTTATTTTTCGTTGCCCCAACTAACCACACCCGTCCTGAAAAAACCAGAAAAAGCGTGACTGCATGGTCTGGGTCATCCACCGATGAGGGGACCACCATGAAGGCGCAGGCTTGTTTTTCCTTGCAGGATTTTTACGGCGGCAGCATTAGTACCCGGCTCGGTGTGGCCCAGAGGCTCTATCCCGAGCTTGCTTCGGAACTCGCAGCCCACGAAGCGTTTACCCGGATGCTGGCCCAGGCGGCGATCCTGGAAAAAGAGCTGGCCCAGACCATGGCCGCTTTGGACCTTGGCGCCCTCTGCACCGTCTGCGGCGCCAAGTCCGGAGGCGGCTGTTGCAGCAGTTTCATGGCTGGGGAGAATGACGTGCCCCAGTTGCTGCTCAATCTCCTGGCCGGGGTTCCTGTTGCCTCTCTGCGGGAAGATGCAGAATGTTGTTTTCTTGGGGAGCGGGGCTGCCTGTTTCTGTTTAAGCCCATGTTTTGCCTGAACTATAACTGCCAGCAGATCAGGTTGGGTGCTGCTTCAGCCCGGATGCAGAAGCTGGACCAGGCAACGGGAAAACTGCTCCAGCAGCAGTATGCCCTGGAGCAACTGCTGCTGGAGATTTTGCGGAAACGGGGCACGCTGAGAGGCTGATCAGCAGCCTTCCACGGCCTTGCCTTTCTTTTTGACCGGCGCCGAAGTGGTGGCCGGGGCAGGAGCTGCCTTCTGCTCCGAAGCAGCGGCATCTGCTTTATGGCAGGCGGTGCAGGCAGTCGGGCCTTTCTTGCCGTTCACCCCGGTGGTGTGGCAGGTCTTGCACCGGGCATGGAACACGTCCATGGGCTTTTGGA
This sequence comes from Deltaproteobacteria bacterium, assembly GCA_026388695.1. Taxonomy (GTDB): domain Bacteria; phylum Desulfobacterota; class Desulfobulbia; order Desulfobulbales; family Desulfurivibrionaceae; genus Thiovibrio. The sequence continues at coordinate 50,794 of JAPLJH010000045.1, forward strand.
GTTTGGCGTTGGCAAACTTTTCGTTATGGCAGGTTGCGCAATGCAGGCCATCGGTGTTTGCCAGCCCGGCGATGGCCGCCTCGTTCAGGGGCTGATGCTTGGCATCGTGATGGCAGGTGGTGCAATCAAGGCCAAGGGCTGTGTGTTTGGCATGGCTGAACAGGGCGGGTTTCTTGCCCTTGATCACCAGCTCCTGGGCCGGGGCTGCGATTTTCCCGGTGGCTGGAGTGGTGGCGGCATGCAGATCGATCATGGTGATGGTCAGTCCGGCTGCGCACATCATGGTAAGGGCAATCACTGTTTTTTTCATCGTAGTTTCTCCTAAGGTTGTTTTTTTGTTTTCCGGGGTGGCTCCTGCGGAACCCCTTTCCTTTTGGCTGTATCCTAGCCACAATCCAGCGGCGTTTCTAGAGGACATGGGGTCATGTCGGGCGACATCGGTTACAGCGCTGGGGATGTGTGTGGCTCAAGTCTGGCTGCTTCTTGGCTTTTGTTGATTTCCATTGCCCCTGCTTTGGCGGGCGTGGTAGTCTGGCGGCCCGATGAAAAAGACGTTTGCCCGCGCGGTTGCGCTTTTGATAAACGGACAGAGAAGATGACGCACCAGAAAACAAGCAAAAAAACGGAACTCCTCGCCCCGGTGGGGAGCCTGGAGTCATTTTTCGCCGCTCTGGAAAATGGGGCCGATGCGATGTACTGCGGCTTAAAGGAGTTTTCCGCCCGGGCCAAGGCCAAGAATTTCACTCTTTATGAGGTGGAGAAGATGACCACCCATGCCCACCAGCAACGGCGGCAGCTCTACATCGCTCTCAATACCCTGATTAAGGAAAAGGAGCTGTCCCAGCTGGTAGGGATTCTTGCCGACTTGACCGGGATCGGGATCGACGGCCTCATCATCCAGGATCTCGGGGTCTGGCGGCTGGCCAAAAAATATTTTCCCCAGTTGCCCCTGCACGCCTCAACCCAGCTGGCCGTGCATAACGCCGCCGGGGTCAAGATGCTGGAGCAGATGGGTTTCACCCGGGCGGTCCTGGCCCGGGAGCTCTCCTTGGCCGAGATTGCTGCCATCCGGCAGCAGAGCACCATCGAGTTGGAGCATTTTGTCCACGGGGCGCTCTGTTTTTCCGTTTCCGGGCAATGCCTGTTTTCTTCCGCAGTCAGTGGGATGAGCGGCAACCGGGGCCGTTGCGCCCAGCCCTGCCGGCGCAAGTATCTCAACCAGGAACAGCCGGGCTATCATTTTTCCACCAGCGATTTCTCTGCCCTTTCCTCGGTACCCCAGCTACTCAAGGCCGGGGTCATGAGCCTCAAGATCGAAGGTAGGATGAAGAGCGCCGACTATGTGGCCCGGGTGGTGGCAGCCTACCGTTTGGTGCTGGATGCCCCGGAAAGCGGGCGCAAGCAGGCGATGGCTGAGGCCGAGGAGCAGCTGGCCCTCTCCTTTGGCCGCCAGGCGACCAAGGGTTTTCTTACCGGGTCCATCCCCGCAGGGATTGCGGATTCCTCCAAGCAGGGGACCCTTGGTAAGCATCTCGGCCAGGTGACCTCGCTACGCGGCGGCATGATCGGGTTTGAGACCAGCGACCGGCTGCACGTGGGGGACCGGATCCGCGTCCAGCCCCAGAATGATCAGGCCGGCACCGGCTTTACCGTACGGGAGCTCTGGATCGAGCAGAAAAAGCTCAAGGCGGTTAAGGCCGGGGATTTTGTCCGGGTGCGGATTCCCGATAAGGGCGGCTTTTTTCAGCAGGGAGACAAGGTTTTCAAGGTGGGGGGCAAGGCCGCCTTTACCCTGAGCCTGGAGACCTGCCGCGCTACGCTTGAGCAGGTGGTTGTGCCGGAAAAGAGCCCGGCCCAGAAAGAGAGCCTTGGTCAGGCCCGGACTCAGGCCCTGGCCAGTCTGCTCCCCGCAGGGGCTACACAGGCGGCATCTGTTCAGACCCTGACCGTGCGTGGTCGGGGATCCCAGGATTTTCTTGTCCTCGATGAGTCGTCCGTTGTCAGCCTTGAGCTGCCGCTGACCCCGGAGATATTGGTATCCTTGAAAAAAGTGGACCTGCGGCGTGTCGATTGGCAGGGAAGGATTATCTGGGAGATTCCGCCCATGCTCTTCGGGGGCGAGTGGGACGAATACCGCCGGGCGGTTGGGATGCTGGCAGGGCAGGGGTTTTGTAAGTTTCGCCTCAACAATCTTGGGCATTTCCCACTATTCGCCGGTCTGTCGGGCCTGGCCATGCTGGGCGGCTTCCGCTGCTACACCCTGAACAGCCAGGCCGCCCTTGCCTGGCAGGAGCTAGGGCTTGCCGAACTCACCGCCGATCTGGAGGACGATCGCAAGAACCTGCAGGAGCTTTTTCGTCGGGCCGAATCTCTGCCGCCCTTGGCGACCACCACCTACAGCCCGTTGCCGGTGATGCTGTCCCGTATTCCGGTCCGTGGGGTGCGTCCCGGTTCGGTGCTGCGGGCGGAAGGGGGAGAGGGGTACCGTGTTTTTCAGAACCATGGCCTCACCGAAGTTCTGGCGGAGCAGGATTTTTCCCTGCTGGGTCATCTTGCCGAACTTAAACGCATGGGTTGTGCCCGGATCATCGTCGATCTGAGCCATTGCGGGGCGATGTCCGCAAGGGGCAAGCAGGTGCTGGCCGCTTGCGGTGCTGATCAAGCTCTGACGGAGACCACCAGTTTTAATTACCAGCGCGGGCTGACCTGATCCGTTTTCTGAAAAAAAAGTATGGGTTGGGCTGAATTTCCCCTTGCAAAGTTAAGCAGCTTTTTCTATGTATAAACCCCTATGGCAGGGCGGAAACCCTGTCATTTTCTGCCTGACGCGCTTGGCTATGTTGTCCGTCGGGTACCTATCACCTGGCCCCGCCTTTACCCTGCGCATCTCCCTCGCGTAAAGCTCCCCGACCATCTGATATCTACCCGATACTGCAAAGTATTTTGGAGGGAATTATCCGATGAGCACCCGTTTGGTTCCTGAGTTTTTTTCCTGCATCAAGGATGGCTGCGACCGCAAGAATCTGGGCAAGGAGGTCATGGCCGGAGTCCTGGTCGGCATTGTCGCCTTGCCCCTGGCCATTGCCTTTGCCATTGCTTCGGGGGTCAAGCCGGAACAAGGCATCTTCACTGCGATCATCGCGGGTTTTCTCATCTCTTTTTTGAGCGGCAGCCGGGTGCAGATCGGCGGGCCAACCGGCGCCTTCATCGTGGTGGTTTTCGGGATTGTCGCCAAGTTCGGCTACGACGGTCTGGCCATGGCCACCCTGATGGCCGGGGTGATGCTGGTCGGCATGGGCCTGGCCCGGATGGGCGCGGTGATCAAGTTCATCCCCTATCCTATGACCGTGGGGTTCACCAGCGGCATCGCCCTGATCATCGCCACCACCCAGATTAAGGATTTTTTCGGACTCACCATCCCCGCGCTCTCCGGCGAGTTTGTTCACAAGATTCTCGATTACGCACACCATGCCGATACCCTGAATCCCTCGTCCCTGCTGGTGGGCATCATCTCGCTGTTGATCATCGTCTTCTGGGGCAAGCTGACCCGCAAGGTGCCTGGCTCTATTATTGCCATTCTGGTCGGCACTGGCCTGGTTCATTTTCTTGGGTTGCCGGTGGAGACCATCGGTTCGCAGTTCGGCAGCGTGCCCAGTATGCTGCCCATGCCGAGGTTGCCCCACCTGGACTGGGCCATGCTGCCGCAGCTGGTGTCACCCGCCTTGACCATCGCCTTGTTGGGCGCCATCGAGTCGCTGCTCTCCGCAGTGGTGGCCGACGGTATGACCGGCATGCGTCACCGCTCCAACATGGAGCTGGTGGCCCAGGGGGTCGCCAATATCGCCTCGCCCTTCTTCGGCGGGATTCCGGCCACCGGCGCCATCGCCCGGACCGCCACCAACATCAAAAACGGCGGCCGCACCCCGGTGGCAGGCATGGTCCATGCCGTCACCCTGTTGCTGATCCTGCTGCTTTTCGGCCGCTGGGCCGTGCTCATCCCCATGCCCACCCTGGCTGCGATCTTGCTGGTGGTCGCTTTCCACATGAGCGAATGGCGGCATTTCGTTAAGCTGTTCCGCGCCTCCAAGTCGGATATCCTGGTGATGCTCAGCACCTTTTTTCTCACGGTTTTTGTCGATCTCACCATCGCCATCCAAACCGGCATCGTCCTTTCCGCCCTGCTCTTCATGAACCGCATGGCCCAGGTCACCGAGGTGCGCAATATCACCAGTGAACTCAACGAGGAATACGGCAAGGAAGACGCCCTGGCCATCGCCACCCGCGAGGTCCCCCAGGGGGTGGAGGTGTTCGAGATTTACGGACCGTTTTTCTTCGGGGCCGTTACCCAGTTCAAGGATACCCTGAACATCGTCAAGAACCCGGCCAGGGTGCTGGTTCTGCGGATGCGCCATATCTTGACCATCGACGCCACAGCCCTGCAAGCCCTGGAGGATCTGTTGGCCAAGACCCGCAAGGACGGCACGGCCCTGCTTCTCTCCGGCGTCCGGCCACAGCTCCGGGTCTCCCTGGATCGCAACCGGTTCACCGAAAAGATCGGCCAGGAGTTTATTTTCGGGCATATCGATGACGCCCTGGCCGGAGCAAGGAAGATTCTGGCGGAGCAGGGGGGCAATCCCGAATAAAAAAACAGGCGGCTTTCCCCGAATGGAGAAGCCGCCTGTGATCTACCTACTGCTGGCGCAGAGCTGAGGAGGGGAAGATGAGCAGGGTTGCCGTGGCCTAATCCCGATCCCGGTCATAACGGCCAGAAGACCGCCAGTGATCGCGGTCATGCCCCCGACCATGGTCCCAGCGATGGCCCCAACGCGGCGGCTCATCCCAGCCACGATCTATGACCACCACCCGTTCCGGCGGGCAATACACCACCGGCCTTTCGTACACCACCACCGGCCTGTAATGCACCGCCCGGTCTTCATAATCGTCTTCGTACTGCTGGACCACCCTGGGCGGCGGGGAGTACACCCGCATCGTCCGGCCCTGATCCTTCTCCATCTCATTGCCGACCATATAGCCGAGCACCCCGCCGATGGCGGTGCCCAGCAGGGTGCCCTTGGTGTTGCGGCCTATGGCTTGGCCGAGAATGGCGCCTCCGGCCGCGCCGCCCAACGCTCCATTTTGGGCGGTGTCTCCGGCCTGGACGTTTTGGCTGACAAGTAATATTCCGATACACGTTGCGAGCAGGGTTTTTTTCAGCATTTGTATTTCCTCCATGGTTTACGCATACAGCACAGGCAACTTTCAACTCCACGCTACGCGAGAAAAAATGATTTTTCCAGCCGACATGGGGCGTAGCCAGGGCAATGTCGACCCGATGTCGGGTTCTCCCGCAGGGATATCGGGCGGTTTTTCGTGGGCAAGTCCCGGAGTAATTGCCTCTTTGGCGCAAGCGTGCTAGAAGGGAGGAAAGACTCCGTTTATTAGGAACCTCCCATGCGCCGCCAGATTTTGCTGTCCATCTGCATCCGATTTTTCATCTATTTCACGCACTGGCTGGTCCTGGCCTATCTGCCCCTGCTCCTCAAGGGCTATGGCTTAAGCGATATGCAGATCGGTATGGCCATCGGTCTTTTTTCCTTGTCTTCCATGGCGCTGATGCTGCCGCTGGGACTGTTTTCCGATATTTTTTCGCCCAAGCGGACCATGCTCTGCGGCGCCCTGCTCTATGGGGGGTATTTTGCCGCCCTCCTGACTGCCCGCTCCTTTGCCTGGATTTTGGCGGCGGTGTGTGTCGGGGGATTGGGGAGTGCGGCCCTGGTGGTGGTGAGCGAGTCCCTGTATCTCAAGCATTTCGGGCAGATCCAGCGGAGCCGCAGGGTGGCGACCTACCAGTTGAGCACCTATCTGGGATTCGGCCTTGGTCCCCTGGTCGGCGGCCTGGTGGTGCAAATGTCATCGCCTACCCTGTTGTTCTCGCTGGCTATGGCTGGGGCCGGGGCTATTTTTTGTCTCTCGCTGTTCCTGGTTGATTATGAGCCCATTGTCTTTTCCTTTAAGGAATACAGTGGGGATATCCTTGGGTTCAAGCCCTTGCTGTTGCTTGCCTGTCTTTTTGTGCTGGGGACCCATTTCGGGGTGGAGCAGACCTCTTTTTCCCTGCTGCTCAGAGATAAATTCGGCCTTTTTCCCCGGCAGATAGGAATGGTCTTTGCCTGTATGGGGCTGTGGATGGCCCTGGCTGTGCCTCTGGTGGGCAGGTTTCACGACAAGCGGAGATCAGTGTTTCTCTTTTTTCTTGGGGGGATGGCTTTTTCTGCGGTGTTTCAGGTGCTGACTCCGCTGGCCGGCGGTATCTGGAGCCTGGTGGTTATCCGTTTGCTCCATAATCTGGGCGATACCGTGGCCTTGCTGGAGCTTGGCGTTCTGGTGGCGCTGCTTTTTCCTTCCGGCCGGTTGGGTGGCAACTCCGGTCTGCTCTATGGCGCCCGCACCCTGGCTACTTTTCTTGCCGCCGTAGTCTCCGGCAGCCTGAACCGGGAGTGGGGGTATGGTGCATCCTTCATGGGGAGCGGCCTTTTTGTCCTCTGTTTTGTGGTGGGCAGTTTTGCTTTTATCGGGCTCAGTGCAACGCGGCGGCAGGCGGTGGGCTGGCAGGAATCTGGGCAATGAGTTGGCGGCGAGTTGGTTTGTTCATTTCTTTGCTTGCCCAAAGAAACGAACCAAAGAAAGGGCACCCGTGTCACTTGTCCCACCGGAGGCGGGATGCCCTGTGCTCCTCGATGCTGCCGGGGCTTTGCAAACTCGCTGCGCTCAAACAGTGCAAATCCCCTTTCGGCAGCCTCTCCGGTGCTCGGCTGCGTGCCAATGGGAGTTTTTCCCCTCCCCCATTTGTCCTGCCGCGCCTCGCAGACGGGGGCGGAAAAGACGCGGGAACTGTCTGAGGGCGAAGCCCGAGTTTTTCCGCGTCCCGCCCTCGGCGAGAAGTAAGGGAAGCCCGTAGGGCCAGGACTGGCTGGGGTGCCTTTTTCTTGTTTCTTCTTTTGGGCACGCAAAAGAAGAAAGAGAGAACAACAGAAAAATCATCTTCATTTTTCCCGGAATCTCTGGGCTACTTTTTTTAAGGAAACCATCACCATGAACGAACACCCAAAACGATTCAAGTTGGCCTTGGAGTTTGACGGCGGCCGTTACAGCGGTTGGCAGAAACAGGCTGACGCCAAAAGCATTCAGGGCAGCCTGCTCAAGGCGGCGGCCGAACTTTTCGGTGAGCAGGTGGATGTGCAGGGCAGCGGTCGCACCGACACCGGGGTGCATGGGTTGCGGTTTGTCGCCCATTTGGAGGCGCATACCGAGCAGAGCCCCAAGGAGATCGGGGAGCGCCTCAATGAGCTTCTGCCCAACGATATCGCTATCTTGGAGTGCAAAAGGGCGGGGGCGCGCTTCCATGCCCGGCATAACTGCATCGGCCGCAGTTATCTCTATCAGATCGCCAAACGTAAGACCGCCCTTGGCCGGAATTTTGTCTGGCATATCCCGGATCAGCTCCACGCCGGGTTCATGCAGGAAGCGGCGTCAACCCTGGTGGGGATGCACGACTTCACCTCATTCACCGACCTGCAGGTGATCAAGAAGAAATCGCCGTTGGTCATGGTCCATAAGGCCCAGATCGCGGAAACCGAGGATCTTATCCTCTTTCGCATCGTGGGCTCGCATTTTCTCTGGAAGATGGTGCGCCGCATTGTCGGGGTGTTGGCCGAGGTTGGCAAGGGGCCGCTCACCGTGGCCGAGGTCCGCCATTTTCTTGAGACGCCGGTGGTGCTGAAAGAATATACCGCGCCGAGCCAAGGGCTGTTTTTTGAACGGGCCTTTTACCATCAGGAGGAGCTGGATGCTTTCCTGGCAGAGGAGACCGTGCTGCCAGCTTTTTTCTGATTGGTTTTTCCTGACGCGTGCTTATTGTCTGATAAAGCAAAAAAATTATCAGAGAGGTGATTGCATGAAGATGATCGGACAGATTGTGGCGAACGCGGGCCTTCTTTTGCTGGGGTTTGCCCTGGTGAGCCTGTTCAGTGCGTCAGGGGCCGGAGCGGCAGAGAAATCCAAAAAGGCGATCTTTGCTGGGGGCTGTTTTTGGTGCATGGAAAAGCCCTTTGAACAATTGGACGGCGTATTTTCCGTTACTTCCGGCTATATCGGGGGCCGGACGGAAAACCCCACCTATGAAAATTATGGTGCGGGCGGGCATATTGAAGCGGTTGAGATCGCCTATGATCCGGCCAAGGTCAGCTACACGAAATTGCTGGATGTCTTCTGGCGCCAGATCGATCCCACCGACAGCGGCGGCCAGTTTGTGGACCGCGGCCACGCCTACATCTCGGGGATTTTTTATCTTGACGAAGAGCAGCACCAGCTGGCCGAAAAATCCAAAAGTGAGTTGGCTAGCCGTAAGGTCTTTGCCAAGCCCCTGGTGACGCAGATCGTTCCGGCCACCGCGTTTTATCCGGCGGAAGAGTACCATCAGGATTACTACAAGAAGAACCCCATCCGCTACCGCTACTACCGCGGCGGCTCAGGCAGGGATCAATTTCTGGAGAAGATTTGGGGGGATCAGAGCCGGGCGGCCAAGAAATGGAGCGAGGCGGAATTGCGCAAGCGGCTCACCCCCTTGCAGTATCAAGTTACCCAGGAGGAGGGCACCGAACCGCCTTTCCGCAACGAATTTGCGGATAACAAGCGGGCCGGGATTTATGTGGATATCGTTTCCGGCGAGCCGTTGTTCAGTTCCTTAGACAAGTACGATTCGGGCACGGGTTGGCCGAGTTTCAGCAAACCGCTGGCTCCGGAAAGAATTGTCGAGCATGAAGACCGCAGGCTTTTCGCAACGCGAACCGAGGTGCGTAGTCGGGAAGCCAATTCACATCTGGGGCATGTTTTTAACGATGGCCCGCAGCCCACGGGATTGCGCTACTGCCTCAATTCCGCAGCCCTGCGGTTTATCCCCGTGGCAGACCTGGCAAAAGAAGGCTACGGGGAGTTTCTCCCGTTATTCCAGAAGAAATAGCCGGGATGTTTGTCCTGCCTCAATCGTGACTGTGGTCGTGGTTGCAGCCGCATCCGCAGCCAGAACCCTGTGTGTCCTTCTTGTGGAAATGCGCCAGGCCGTCGGCGATTTTGTCCTTGAGTTCGGGCGGGGCGTTTTCCAGGCAGTAGATCAAGGCTGCCTCATGCTCGTCGCTGCCGGGGGTGGTGGTTATGCAGAGATGCAGCGCCTGTTCAAATGATTCGAATTCCATGGTGGTTTCTCCCAAAAAACGGATGGTAAGCAACGGACTTTTCGCAGCAAGAGGTACCCGGTCTTCCTCGGGATTGCAAGAAAAGAAAACAGGCAAAGGGCGGGTAAGGCCTGGAAACTGGGCGGGGATTTGCCTTGCCCCTGGCGCTTGGGCGGTTTTCGGTGTACCATCGGCAGGTTCATGGGGAGGCTGGATTTTTGTCTGCCCCCAATCAATAATCGCTGCGTGAGGTCATGGTGTTGGAATCCTTTGTCTATCAGAAAAATAACAGCTACTTCGCCCAGGTGGCGGAGAATGTCGAACTCCTTGCCGAGCGTGAGCTTGCGGCCTTGGGCGCGACCCAGATCAACCCGGTGTACCGGGGCGTGTATTTCACCGCCAGCCCCGAGGCCCTGTACCGGATCGTTTACCAAACCCGGCTCTGCACCCGCGTCCTGGCCCCGCTCCTGCATTTCGACTGCCACAGCACCAAGTATCTCTACAAGACCGCGCTGACCATCCCCTGGTTCGATATCTTCGGGTTGGATCAAACCTTTGTCATCACCGCCACGGTGAGCGACAGTAAGATCACCCATTCCCAGTACGCCTCGCTCTGCCTCAAGGACGCCATCGTCGATCAGTTTCAGGAGAAATTCGGCTCCCGGCCCAACGTGGATAAGCGCAACCCCGATCTGGTCTTCAATCTCCATATCCATAAAAATACGGCGGTGATCAGTCTCGACGCCTCGGGTGCCTCCCTGCACCGGCGGGGCTACCGGCAGGAGTCGGTGGAAGCGCCAATCCAGGAATCCCTGGCCGCATCAATCATCGACCTGACGGAGTGGGACGGCGAACGCACCCTGATCGACCCGATGTGCGGTTCGGGCACCCTGCTCTGCGAGGCCCTGATGCGGTATTGCCGGATTCCCGCTTCGTATCTGCGGGAGAGCTTTGGCTTCATGCGCTTCCCAGATTTTGCGCCCGAGGTCTGGCAACAGGTGAAGGCCGAGGCGGATGCGCAGATTCGCAGCCTGCCCGAGGGGCTGATCATGGGTAGCGACGCCGCAAAACTGGCAGTAAAGGCGGCGCGGATCAACCTTGGCCAGCTGCCCTACGGCAAAGAGGTGGAGGTCTACTCCAGCCGTTTCCAGGAACTTGAGCCGATCAGCAATGCAGTCATCGTCTCCAACCCGCCGTATGGGGTTCGGTTGGGCGCCCAGGAAGAGGCCGCCGCCCTGGTGGGGGAGCTGGGCAGTTTTCTCAAGCATAAATGCACCGGCTCCACGGCGTATCTCTATTTCGGCGACCGGGAGCTGGTGAAGAAGATCGGCCTCAAGCCTGCCTGGAAGAAGCCGCTCAGTAACGGCGGGCTGGACGGGGTGTTGGCCAAGTACGAGATGTATTGAGTGTAAACGCCCAGCAGCACCGCATCTGCTTTGTCATCGGTCGATTCGCATACTGGAGTATGGCGAATCGATCTCTTTCGCGCATCTACGGCACTGCTGAGCGTTTACAGTTTTGCAGAAAAAATAAATCAGTCTGATTTTTTTTGCCGTTAGCCTAATAAAGAGAAAAATGAATTATGCAATGGATTGAGCCAGAACACTCTAAAGAAAGAGTAAAAAAAGCAGGGAAATATCTGGTAGGACCAGGCGTAACTGTTCAGCAAGTTCGAGAGGCAATCCCTGTTTTTTTTAATTGGAGGAGTGCGCATGCTTTTCCGATGCAAATAATGCTTGATCTGCTTAGGAAAAACGCTATCCGGATAGATAGAAATGCCTTGGTTGTTCAAAGACTGAAGCGTGTTAATTCTATTTTAAATAAGCTTATTCGCGAAGAAGGAATGAGCCTAAGTCGCATGGAAGACATTGCTGGCTGCAGAGCAGTTCTAGACAATACGAGAGATGTCAGGAAACTTTATATTAATTTAAAAAATAGCCGCACAAAAAACATTCTTTATCGGGAAAGAGATTATATCTTAAACCCTAAAGAATCAGGATATAGAGGTATACATCTTGTCTATAAATATAATGGTCAAAAAGATAAATATCGAGGTCTGCTTGTAGAACTACAGCTCAGAAGCAAGATTCAACACGCATGGGCGACTGCTGTTGAGGTTGTGGGAACATTTACAAAGCAAGCTCTCAAGGCAAGCTATGGAGAGCCTATTTGGTTAGAATTTTTTAAACTTGCAAGTGTAGAATTTGCTAAGCTAGAAGGTTGTAAAATTGATGAAAGATATGAAGGTCTAGATACTCTAAGCAAACTAAAAGAATGCATGTCGATACTTGATATCGACAGAAGATTACGCGCTTTTAATGTGGCAGTAAAGACAATAAGCTCTAGAGCCGGGGAGAAAGGAGGGGCAGGTTACTATATTTTGTTTCTGGATCTGGAAAAACGTGTAATTAAACTTAGAGCATTTGATAAAAGTCGCCTTGAAGAAGCAACAAATACATATAACGAAGAAGAGCAAAAGTATAGTGACGATGACACAAAAGACTTAGTTTTAGTGTCAGCCAATTCACTGCGTGAATTAAGAAGGGCATATCCTAACTATTTTTCAGACACCAATATTTTTAGCAAACATCTTGATGAAGTTATTGCTAAAGGCTAACAAGCGGCTACATACGGAAAATTTAAACTAGAAAAGGAACAGCTTTATTTTTGTTAGGAGTCCTGCCCTGCCTCGAACTCGTTAGGCCCCATGCCATTCTTCTCCCCCCAGGCATGGTGGGTGGCCAGCAGGGTCAGATACCGGGCTTCGCTGGCCCGTAGCCGTTCGGACAGGGTGGTGGCCAGGTTGCGGTAGAGCTTGAGGCAGAGCTTGGGGTTGTTATGACGGAGCACCGTTTCATTCAAGACCAGGGCCACGGTTTTTTTGAATGCCACCACCGAGGCGGAGCGCGGCATGTGATCGATCATCGACATCTCCCCTACACAGCTTCCATCCCGCAGGGTTTCCAGCTCCACCCGCTTTCCTAGGGTTTCGGTAAGCACGATAACCGCGCCGGAAATGATCATGTACATCTTGGTGCCCGAGGTGCCTTCGCGGATCAGATAGTCCCCCATACCAAACTCCTCCTTTCTGGAGGCGTGAAACAGCTCGTACAGCTCCTCTTCGCTGAAGTCGGCAAAAAAGAGGTAGCGGTGCCGCAAGCGTTCGATGATCTCCTTTTTATCAAAGGAAAGTCCCCGTTTTTCTTCGTCTTTTTTCTTCTCCAGGGAGTTGAGATAGAGTTCCAGGCTGTCGCCAAACTCATCGGCGCTCTGGTACCGTTCGGCCAAGGGCTTGGCCAGGGCGCGCATGATGATGCTGTTGATCGCGGGGTCGATGCCGGGAAGATCGCGGAGCGGTTTCGGGTCGTCTTTGAGCACTGATTGCAGGCGGGCAGTCAGATTTTTTCCGGCAAAGGGTTTTTCTCCGCTCAGCCATTCGTAGGCGAGGACCCCAAGGGAGAAGATGTCGCTGCGCCTGTCCAGCTCCTCGCCGCGAAGCTGTTCGGGCGACATGTACAAAGGGGTGCCGGGAATAAAGCCCTCCTCGTCGATGCTGCTTTCGATACTGTCGAAGGAAGAGGTGTCCACCACCCGGGCAATCCCGAAGTCGGTGATCTTGGGGAGCAGGCTTTGATTGACGATCATGATGTTGGCCGGCTTGATATCCCGATGGAGGATGCCGCGCTTGTGGGCAAAATGCAGGGCGCGGGCCACCATGGCGATGAGGCTGAGTTTCTCTTCGATGGAGAAGGCGGTGTTGCTGTCGATGAGCTCCTTGATGTTTTTGCCATCAATATATTCCATGACAATATAGGTTGCGCCGTCCTGCTCCCCGATATC
>JAPLJH010000016.1 GCA_026388695.1 Deltaproteobacteria bacterium
ACCTATCGGGCGCTTGATCGAACCCTGGATGACGAAACAGTTGGCAAGATTCACCAAAAAATTATCGAGATGATGATTTCCCGTTTTAACGGTCAGTTACGTGAGGCATAATAGATGAAACGATCCAACCTTACCAGAAAAGAACTCTCGCAGACCATCAACGAGAAGATGGGACTTTCCCAGCGGAGCGCAGGAGAAATGGTTGATGCTGTTTTTGATGCGCTGAAGAAAACCCTGCTTCAGGGGGAGGCCATCAAGATCGTGCAGTTCGGCACCTTCACTGTGCGGAAGAAATCCTCGCGGGTGGGACGCAATCCCCGGACCGGAGAAACCATGGAGATTTCCAAGAGGCACATGGTATCCTTCAGGCCCAGCAAGGTGGTTCGGGAGAATCTGAACAAGGAATAAAGGACCAGTGTGACCAAAATATCTTGCCAGAGTTTTGATGAGGGTCTAGGAACAGCAGGTGCCCGTCTGCCTGGGATTCCTGACAAGCGGTACTTCAAGATCGGCGAGGTGTGCGCGATAACCGGGGTAAAGCAGCATGTGCTTCGGTACTGGGAGTCGGAGTTCAGAATCCTCCACCCGCAGCGGGCCCAGTCCAAACAGCGGCTCTACCGCCGGGTAGATGTGGAAACGGTTCTGGCGATCAAAAGGCTGCTCAAGGATGAGGGCTTTACCATCAGCGGGGCCAAGAAAGCCTTGGCACGGGATGGCAACGGGCAGGAGCACGACGTGGTCGGGGCCGAAGCGGAGCAGCAGTTGCCAGGGAAGTCCGCAGATATTTTTGGCCAAGTCAAGGCAGAGCTGTTGGCCTTGCAGAAAATTCTTGAGGAATAAAGCCGTTGGCGAGAGTCCAGCTTGACAGGTACCTCGGGCCATGCTAAATAGGGGCCAACCTGTTGAGTTGAAATATATTTTGTCGGGATGTAGCGCAGTCTGGTAGCGCACTTGGATGGGGTCCAAGGGGCCGGAGGTTCGAATCCTCTCATCCCGACCAGCAATAGTAAAGGGGTTAACCGTTTTCGGTTAACCCCTTTTTTTCGTCCAAATATTTGGCAACAACTACACTTCTTGCTGCTCCTTTGCCCCAGCCTTGTAGTGAAACGCGCACCGCACCAGCGGCGCATAGGCGATCAGCAGTCCGACCAGGCCAGGGAGCGATCCCAGCGCTACCAGCAGGGCAATGGGAAACAGCCAGAGTAGATTGATCAGCCCAACTGCGATGGACACATGTCGGTGCGTGGCAAAACGGCGGGAGGCGTACTGGTAAGCGTGACTGCGATGGGCTTCGTGAAATGCCTCCCCCCGGATCACCCGGCGCAACAAAGTCGTGGTGGCGTCAACGATAAAGACCCCGAGCAAAATAAGCCAGCACCAGAAGAGTTCCGGGTCAACCTGGGCCGCTTGAATCGAAAGAAGCCCCAGGATCAGCCCCAGAAAACCACTGCCCGAGTCTCCCATAAAGATTTTGGCCCGGGGAAAATTCCAAAAAAGAAAGCCGGCAACCGCAGAGAGCATTAATGCGGGAGCCAGCCAAGACTGCCCGGCAGGAGCAGAGAGTGCATAGGCAATGCTCCCGCCCAGACAGACCGTGATCGCCTCAATGCCAGCGATGCCATCGATGCCGTCCATGAAATTGTATAGGTTGAGCAGCCAGACTAGATATACTGCGGCCAGCAAATAGCCGGGCCAACCGAGATACAATAGGTGTCCGAAGACAGAGAGGGGCGGCAATTGCCCCAGCCAGAAAAGTCCCCAGGCGGCCCCGAGAAAATGGGCGGCCAATCGCCATCTTGGTGCAATATGGCGGCGGTCATCCAAAAAACCAACCCAGGCGACCAGTCCTCCGGCGCCAGTCAGAGCTAACAATACCTGCGTCGGCAAAAAGTCTGTCAGCCGCAAGCATAACAGCCCTGCAAAAAAAGTTACCACAATAGCCATTCCACCCCCGCGCGGAGTAGGAACCTGGTGCGAGCTCCGCATGTTGGGAACATCAATAAGATTGCGCGCCAAAGCGTAACGCCGGATGAACCCGGTCAGCAGCAGAGACACCCCTGCGCTCAAAAGAAAAAATCCCCAGAGATGTACTATGCTAGGCATGATTTTTTTGTCGGGATTGTATCGACGTCATTGTGCGCACTGCGTCTTTGCTCCGATCATGCGGATGGCTGAACCGGCATCCATTGCCTGGGACATGATGTCCAGGTAGTCGTCCCGGGAGGCGTTTCTGGCAACCGGGGTATTGTGGGCCGTGAAGTTGCAGTCATGCTCTTGGCAGTATTTTCCCCTGGTCGCGAAGTTGAGGATGATGCGGGGAATATCATAATGATGAATGGTGTTCTGCCGCACCGGGCGGCCGTTTTCGATGATGTAGATCCGGTTAAGAAAAGTGGCTTCCACGGTTCCACCGAGATAGTTGAGATCCTGGTAGGTTTTGCTTCCCGAGAGGCTTGGCAGATGGTCGCTCACTATGACGATTAGTGACTTTGGGTCTGCTGCGATCAGACCTTTAACAAAGGTGGCAATGGCCTCGGTGCGGTAGTAGTACTGGTTGACGGCTTTTTCCAGCCCCTCGTCCTGGTAATTTCCAAGCATCTTGACAACCATTGGCCGTTTGGCAAGGTTGAGGTCATGGGGGGTATGGCCGTACATGCTGATGATATAGTTGAAGATGGGGAGTTTCGGGTTTTCCTTGATTCTCTTGGTGATGAACGCCAGATTCTGGGAGAAAAGCACTCCGTCGAACATGTAATCCTCGTCCGTTACGTCCCCTGCGGAGAAATACGTGTCGTAGCCGGCGGCGAATTCCTGCGGGTAATATCTTTTTTCAAAGCCAATCCCGGTATAGGCGTTGGTTGAATTAAAGAAATCAGGTTTGTAGGCGTTGGTGGAGTTGGTCTCGTAGCCGCCCTGGGCAAGAATTCTAGGAAGACAGGGGGTTTTGGCCCCGGTGAATACATCGAATTCGATGCCGGAGAACTCACGCAGGGCCGGAGCCCCGCAGAGAACCTCGAACTCGGCCTGGGCGGTACCCCCGGCAAACACCGGGGAGATGGAGATGCCCCCTTTTTTCGCCAGAAGTTTGCTGAAAGAGGGATGGGCAGGGCTGCGAGAAAAACAGGCTTTCTGTAAAAGCCCTGGGTCGAGAAAGCTCTCAAGAACGATGAGGTGAATATTCCGTTTTCCTTGCTGGCCTTTAAGCTCAGCGATCACCTTGTCGGAATCCATCAGGGAAGCGGGATTCATCTGATGCCCGGCAATCTTTTTGCGGTAGCTTTTCCGCCTGGCTTCATTGTACAGCATCATGCTCAGACGACCGTTGTTGCGGGCGCTGGCCGTGTCGGAATAGAGGAAGATTTCCTGTTGGGTTTCCTGGAAAGCGGTCATGAAGAAATCCGGGGTTATCTCCACCATCAGCAGTAGCGCTAGGAGAGGCAGCGAAGCCTTAGCCATTGCCGCTCGCCGGGTGCGAAATTCAAGGGAAGCGAGAAAGGTCAAGAGGGGGAGGCCGATCAGCGCTCCGATCAGGGCGAGGGCCAGGGGGGGGAGCACCTGGAACATCTCCGGCAGTTCGGTTATTTCGGTTATCCGCAGCATCCTGCCAAACATGATGAAGTAGGCATCGGACACACCATAAAACAGAACGAGCGGTGCTGCGGCCACAAACGGCTGTAGGCGTGATTTGCGGAGGAGCTGATTGAGAAAAAAGTAGAGATAGAGGAGCAGGGGGATTTCCAGGCGCCAGGCCGGCAGCAATGAAGGCAGGCCGCCCTGCTGTTGGAGAATTGCCGTATAGCCGAAGAGAAAGAGCAGGAATGCGGCATAGCGGTTTGTCGTCAGGGCTTTCAGCCGGGCGAAATATGGGCGCAAGGTTGGGGGCATGGTCATTGTGTGGGGAAAAGAGGTCTCGTTGCCGGTAATTCCGGCATGTTCCGGACAATAATGAGCTTAGGGCCGAAAAACAACATAGCGCGAAACTATACCATACAGCCCGATCTGCTCGCACATATTCTTTTTTTGCGAAAGGCGGCCATTCTCTTTTCTGGCAAAGTTCTGATTGCCGGTTGAAGGCAGGCCTGCTAATCTTTGTGAGGGAGACGGTGATTATTTTAGGATAAGGTGGCCATGCGCATACTCGTAGTTGAAGATGACCCTAAAATTGCCTCCTTTATCAGCATGGGACTCCGTCAGGCTGGTTTTTCCGTTGATGTTGCCGACAATGGCGAGGATGGCCTTGTCCGGGCGCTGGATGGCGCCTATGATCTTGCCGTTCTTGATATCATGCTGCCAAGGCTTGATGGCCTTTCCCTGCTGGATCAGCTTCGCCGTCGGCAGGTCAACACCCCGGTGATCATCTTGAGCGCCAAGCGTTCGGTTGAGGATCGGATCAAGGGGCTACAGGCCGGGGGGGACGATTATCTCACCAAGCCGTTTTCTTTTTCCGAGTTGCTGGCCAGGGTGCAGGCCCTGATCCGCCGGGCAGGCGCCGCGCCGGAAGCCACGATCCTGCGGGTAGGGGATTTGTCTCTAGATAAATTGAAGCGGGAGGTTTACAGGGCAGAGCGCAAGATCGATCTCCAGCCCAGGGAATTTTCGCTTCTTGAATATCTCATGAACAACCCAGGTCGAGTCATCTCAAAAACCATGATTCTGGAGCATGTCTGGGATTATAATTTTGATCCCCAGACCAATGTGGTGGATGTGCTCATCTGCCGGCTGCGCAATAAGATTGACCGGGATTTCGGACGCAAGCTGATTCAAACGATTCGCGGGGTCGGCTATGCCCTTGGTAACGATTAAACGACTGACAAAAACCACGGGCTTCCGGCTGGCCCTGTGGTATTCCCTTATTTTTATTTCCAGCTCCCTCCTGCTTTTCGCCCTGCTCTATTTCCCCCTGCGTTCCGCGATCAAAGAAAAGGATCGTAACATTATTCTGGCCAAACTCAACGAATACACCTTGCAGGAAGAGCAGAGCGGTCTTCAGGGAATGCTCTCCGAGATCCGTCTTGAGGATGATCATAACAGCCAGGCTGGTTTTTTTGTGCGGGTAGCCGACTCCACTGGGCAATCGCTGATTGTCACTCTGCCGCCGGAGTGGCACCAGCTGGACAGAGAATTTTCCCCCCTGTTCCGTAGTGGGGGAGGAGCCGATGGCTGGATCGTCCTTCCTGCTGAAGGAAGAGATGATTCCCTTGAGATTGTCAGCAGGCGGCTGGGGAGCGGATATCTGCTCCAAATTGGCAGGGGTTCAGGGGAACGGCAAAAAATCCTGGAATATTTCGGGGAGGTTTTTGCGGGAATCATGCTGCCGATGATTATCTTCGGGTTTGCTGGGGGGTTCTTTTTGGCCTTCCGCTCCCTACGCCCGGTACGCGACCTCATTCAGGTCGTACGCAGCATCGATATCGGTAAAATGGACGCCAGGGTGCCATCGCGGCAGACCGGCGACGAACTGGACGAACTGGTTCGTCTTTTCAACACCATGCTGGAAAAGATCGAGCAACTGCTCACCGGTATGCGGGCGGCTCTGGATAATGTGGCCCATGATCTGCGTACCCCGGTGACCCGCTTGCGGGCCGGGATCGAAACTGCTCTACAGTCCGACAATAAGGCCGAGACCTTGCGCGAGGCCCTGCTGGACTGTGCCGAGGAGTCAGAGCGGATCATCACCATGCTCAACACCCTGATGGACATCTCCGAGGCGGAGACAGGGGTGATGAAGTTGCATCGGCAACCCGTTGCGGTTGTTGCCCTCCTTGCCGAGGTGGTTGATCTGTACCAGTATGTGGCCGAGGAAAAGGGGGTGACGGTTTCTGTTTCCGGGGCGTCTGATCTCACACTGATGGCGGATATCGACCGGATGCGGCAGGTTATCGGCAATTTGCTGGATAACAGTCTCAAACATACGCTGTCCGGAGGTCGCATCGAACTCACCTGTGCCCGTCAGGCTGGGAAGGTGGTGATTCGGGTGCAGGATACCGGGGCAGGTATCCCGGCGCACGATCTGCCTCGGATTTTTGACCGTCTGTATCGGGGAGATCACAGCCGCAGCCAGCGGGGCCTTGGTCTGGGCTTAAGCCTTGTCAAGGCGGTTATTCATGCCCATGCCGGGAGTATCGAGGTGGAAAGTGCGCCCGGTCAGGGGGCGACGTTCATTTTGCGGCTGCCTGCCGAGTGCTCATTGTTGTCCTGATTCCCTTCCTCTGTGCATGCTCGTCCCGCTTGTCCATGAGCCCATTCAAACTTGAACCTTTCACGTTTGTAAGGTTCAGGCAATCTTCTGGCAATTGTTGGCATGCTAGATTCAGGCGAAGCAATGCTCTGCCCCTGGGAAAAATTTGTGGTCATTCCGACTACAGGCAAGGGGTGGCCTTATGCAATGGAGCTGGCTGGCCCCCATTATGTCAAAAATCATATCTAACGTATTGTCTCGTCTTCCGTCTCTTGCTCGTTTTCAGCTCCTCCGTCTGTTCTTTCTTTGGTACAGCCTGTATGCCTTTGGTGTGCGCCTGGCGTTATTGAGCTGGAGTTGGTCACAGATCGGGCATTCCCCCCTAACCGTGGGGGGGATTTTTCTAGTCGGCCTGTTGTACGATCTGGCCAATGCCGTGTATTTTTCCATTCCTATTGTTCTGTATCTGGTGCTCATGCCCCAGCGGTTTTTTGCCAGCCGCTGGCAGCGGGTTGTTCTCTATCCCCTTGCCTTTGCCCTGAGTTATGGCCTGGTTTTCTCTGCCCTGGCTGAATGGCTCTTCTGGGATGAGTTTGGCGTACGTTTCAACTTCATCGCCGTGGACTATCTGGTCTATACCCATGAGGTGATCGGCAATATCCGCGAATCCTATCCGGTGTCCCTGCTCCTCTCCATGGTTGGCGTTGTTGCAGGCCTGGTTTTTATCGTTATCCGGCCTCGGCTTGAAGCGGTCATTGCCTCGGAGCGACTACAGGGACGCTCCGCCTCCGGTTTTGTCGCCCGCCTGGGTGCTGGCGCAGCCTTTCTGCTCGTACCCATACTTCTATTTCTGACCGTGGATGGCTCCCTTGTTGGTAAGGCCTTTGATAACCGCTATGAAAAAGAACTGGCGGAGAATGGCATCTACCAGTTGTTTTCCGCCTTTCGCAACAACAGTCTGGACTACGCGACCTTTTATAAAAATATGGATGAAAAGGCCGCGTTCAACGGTCTGCGTTCCCTGCTTGCGACCAAAAACAGCCGCTATGTCGATGACAACCCCACGGACATAGAGCGGGTGCTTACCTCCGTGGCTCCGGAGAAACTCCATAACGTCGTGTTGATCATGGTGGAAAGCCTGAGTGCGGAGTATCTCGGCGCCTTTGGCAATACTGCGGGCCTTACCCCCAATCTCGACGCCCTGGCCAAGGATGGACTGCTGTTTAATCGGCTGTATGCCACGGGCAATCGGACGGTGCGTGGGATGGAGGCGGTCACCCTCTCTGTGCCGCCGACGCCTGGGCAGTCCATTGTCAAACGGCCCAACAACGCCAACATGTTTTCCTTAGGTTTTGTTTTTCGGGACAAAGGCTATGGCACCCGGTTCTTCTATGGCGGGTTCGGGTATTTTGACAACATGAACGCCTTTTTCGGCGGCAACGGCTTTGATGTTACCGATCGCGGTAATCTCAGAGCAGACGAGATCAGCTTTGCCAATATCTGGGGTGTGTGCGACGAGGATATCCTGGGCCGGGCCTTGCGGGAATTCGACCAGTCCGCGAGCCAAAAGAAGCCATTTTTCGGGTATGTGATGACCACCTCAAACCACCGGCCTTTCACCTATCCCGAAGGGAAGATCGATATTCCTTCAAAAACCGGGCGGCCAGGGGGGGTCAAGTATACCGATTACGCCATCGGCAGGTTCATTGCCGAGGCGCGGCATCACTCCTGGTTTGACAATACTATTTTCGTTATTGTCGCGGACCATTGTGCCGGGAGTGCCGGGCGGCAGGAACTTCCGGTGCACAGCTATCATATCCCCTTGATTTTTTATGGCCCAGGCATCATTAAGCCGGGGGTGAACTCTACCCTGGCAAGCCAAGTGGACCTAGGACCCACCCTGTTTGGCCTTTTGAAGTGGCAATACCACAGCAAGTTTTTTGGTAAGGATATTTTGGCGGCTGATTTCACGCCCCGTGCCTTTATCGGAAACTACCAGCGGCTTGGCTATCTGGAAGGGGGGTATTTGGCCATCCTCAATGAACGGCAGGGGATTGGCCAGTATCAGGTGGTCGAAGAAACCATGCAGGATGCGGTGCTGGTTCCGGTGGCAGAGAATAAGGAACTCAGCGCTAAGGCCATCTGCTCCTATCAGGGAGCCAGTCTGCTCTACCAAAGAGGCCTGGATCACTGGTCCTCGGAAAAGAGACTTCCCAGAATAGCGGCCACGGTATCCCGATCCGGGCCTAAAAAAGAGGGGATAAGCATGGATTTTCGTCGCGCTTTGTGATAATAAAGGAAGCTGATTTGTAACAATCGCGCGAAGCATCCGGACTGTGGCGTACGCCCATGGCCGAATTCCACAATACTATTCGAGCAGAAGAAGAGGGCTTCATGGCTAAGGATAAAATTTTCGCAACCCCACAGGGCACGGTGGCGGATTTCAGTTTTGACGCGAAGACCGCGTCCGTCTTTGACGACATGCTGGTCCGTTCGATTCCTTTTTATCTGGAATTGCAGCGAATGATGGCCGAACTGACCCTGGATTTCGCCGTACCGGGGACGAACGTCTACGACCTTGGCTGCTCCACCGGAACGACCCTGATCCAGCTTGATCCGATTCTCCCTGCGGGCGTAAGGATGGTGGGCTGCGATTATTCTGAGGAGATGCTGAAGAAAGCAGAAGAAAAGCTGAAAGGTCACGGCATGCAGCATGACTACCATCTTGAGTGCATGGATCTCAATAACGAGGTGCGGGTTGAGAACGCCTCGGTGGTGATCATGAACCTCACCCTCCAGTTCGTTCGCCCCCTGAACCGGGAGCGCTTGATCCAGAGCATCGCCAAGGGAGTCAACGAAAACGGCTGCATGATCCTTATCGAGAAGGTGCTGAGCCGGGATTCGCTGCTCAACCGGTTCTTCATCAAGTACTACTACGATTTCAAGGAGGCCAGCGGCTACAGCAAGCTTGAGATCAGCCAGAAACGCGAGGCCTTGGAAAATGTCCTCATCCCCTACCGGGTGCAGGAAAATGAGGAACTCGTCTTGAACAACGGCTTCAGCGAATGCGAGATCTTTTTCAAGTGGTACAACTTCTGCGGCTATATCATTCGCAAGGTGGCAAAATGAGATTGAGCAATCCCTTTATGGTTGGGGCGGGGAACTTCTTTTTTCGCTACCGGGCCTATATGTTCCCGGTCATCTTCATCGTCATGCTCTTTGTGTTCAGGCCGCAGGTGATCGTCAACGAGACCGTTACCAACTGGCTGACCAGTCTGGGGCTGGTCGTGACCTTGCTCGGCGAGGGCTTGCGTTTCTTTACCATTGGTTTTGATTACATCGAGCGGGGCGGGAAAGATGGCAAGGTCAACGCCAGCCGCCTGGTGACCGGCGGGATCTACAACCATGTCCGTAACCCCATGTATCTGGGGAATATCCTGATCGCCATCGGTATCGGCCTGTATGGCGGTGCGCCCTTGGCCTTTGTCACGGTGCTGCCGTTCTTCGTTTTTTTCTACTATGCGATTATGGCCACCGAGGAGAAGTTCCTGTACGGGAAATTCGGGGAGGAATACGAAGCTTTCTGTCGCAGGACATGCCGGTTGTGGCCGTCGTTTGCCAAGATCGGCCAGACCTTGTCCGGGTTTAATTTCCATTGGTGGCGCGCCTTGATCAAGGACAGCGGCACCGCCTTCTGGACCTTTGTCGCCCTGGCGCTGATTCCGTTGTGGCGGGAGTATTTCCTCCACGGCACCACGCTCAGCGAATCGGCCTACGCACCCTATGCCGCAGGCATCGTTGCCGTGCTGCTCCCCACCTACATCTGGCTGCGCATCCTCAAGAAAAAAAGCACCATCGACATCTCGTCGTAAGCCGTCTACTCGTCGTAAAGCTCCGGCGTGTGCCGGATGATCTGGGCATCGACCAGATAGATGACATCCTCGGCGATGTTGGTCGCATGATCAGCAATGCGCTCCAGGTGCCGGCCCACGGAGAGAACGTGCAGCAGGTTGTTCACATGGTCGCTATCGGTGGTGAGCATCCCCTTGAGTTGGGTGTACATCTCCCGGTTCATGGCGTCCATGGTGTCGTCCGCTGCCCGAATCTGGTGGGCCAGGCGCACATCATGGTTGATCAGGGCGTCGATACTTTCCGTGACCATTTTTTCGGCCAGAGTGACCATGGCTGAAAGGTCAAAGGGAATTTCGAATTGTTCCTGCGCGGCAAGGAATAACCCCCGCTCGGCGATGTTCACCGCCAGATCCCCGATCCGCTCCAGATCGCTGTTGATTTTCAGCGCCGCCACGATGAAACGTAGGTCGATGGCTACGGGCTGATACAGAGCGAGAATCTTCAGGCAATCCTCTTCGATGTCCACCTCCATGTCGTCAACGTCCCGATCCCCTTTGATCACCGCATTTGCCTTGACCGGATCGCGGTTGATCACGGAAAGCGTGGCCTGATAGACCCGGTCTTCCACGGCTTCGCCCATGGCGATGATCTTTGCCTTCAGTTTGTCGATGTCGTGCTGCATGTGTTTTGGCATGATTTCTACTCCACGCTGTAACTGTTCAGTTCACCAGGGGGACAAAAGTTTCGTTAATTCTGATATTGTAATCGTTTGGCAATATTGCAGATGCGCGAAAGAGGTCTGCCTGGCATACGCATGGTATGCCAGGCAGGCCGATGACAAAGCAGATGCGGTGTTGTCGAACGATTATGCTCATCCGAAGCGGCCGGTTATGTAATCTTCTGTCTGTTTCTGCCGGGGGTTGGTGAATATTTTTGGGGTGGCATCGCATTCGATCAGGCGGCCTTCGTAAAAAAAGGCGGTGTAGTCGGAAACCCGGGCGGCCTGCTGCATGTTGTGGGTGACGATGACAATGGTGTAGTTGGTGCGCAGTTCGCCGATGAGGTCCTCAATCCGCGTGGTTGATTTGGGGTCAAGGGCCGAGGCAGGCTCGTCCATGAGCAGAATCTTCGGCCCGACGGCCAGGGCTCTGGCGATGCAAAGCCGTTGCTGCTGGCCGCCTGAAAGCCCCATGGCATTGGCGTGCAGGCGGTCCTTGACCTCGTCCCAGATGGCAGACTGTTGTAGGCTTTGCTCGACAATCTCCGCCAGGCGTTTCGGATTTTTTTCCCCGTGAATCCTCGGGCCGTAGGCAACGTTGTCGAAGATGGATTTTGGGAAGGGGTTCGATTTCTGGAACACCATCCCTACTTCCTTGCGCAGCTCCACAACATCGGTGCCCGGCGCATAGATATCCTTTCGGTTGATGGATATCTCCCCTTCCACCCGACTGTGGGGGATGGTGTCGTTCATCCGATTCAGACATCGCAAAAAGGTGGATTTGCCGCAACCGGATGGGCCGATCAGGGCCGTCACGTGCTTGGCTGGGATCAGCAGAGAGATGTCGAAAAGCGCCTGGGTTAGGCCATAGAAAAAATTGACCTGGTTGGTGGTGATGACCATCTCCAGATCTTTGGGATAATTGGGGTAAAGAGACTGTTCTACCATCGGAATTTTTTCCTAAAATGGGTTCGGATGAGTATGGCGCCAAGGCTTAAGCCCAAGACCAGCAGAAGAAGAACCAGGGCGGTGCCGTATTGCATATGTCTGATCCGGTCCGCTTCCGGATGCTGGGTGGCAAGGATGTAGAGATGGTAGGGTAGGGCCATGACCTGATCAAAAATAGAGTGGGGCAGCCGGGGGAGAAAAAAAGCAGCCACCGTCAGGAGGATGGGGGCGGTTTCCCCGGCGGCTCGGCCAATGCCCAGGATCGAGCCGGTTATCATGCCGGACATGGAATAGGGCAGAATGTTGGTGCGGATCATCTCCCACTTGGTGGCACCCAACGCCAGGCTGGCATCGCGGAAGCCCTTGGGTACGGCGCGCAGCGATTCTTCACTGGCCACAATAATGGTGGGCAGGACCATGCAGGCCAGGGTCAGGCTGCCTGCCAGGATCGAAGGGCCAAAGCCGCAAAAGAGTACAAAGATGCCAAGGCCGAACAGGCCAAAGACGATGGAAGGCACCCCGGCCAGGGTGACAATGGCCAGGCGGATCAGGGTGTTGAATTTGTCCTGCTCCGCATATTCGGCAAGATAGATAGCCCCGCCGATGCCTAGAGGCAGGGAAACGGCGATGGTGCCCACCACCAGAGACAGGGTGCCGACAATGGCCGGAAAAATGCCGCCCGCCGCCCCGCTTCTTCGAGGGAAACCGCTGATAAACTGCCAGTTCAAAGCTGGTGCCCCGTTTCGGATGATATCGAATAGAATATAGCCGATCACCAGAACAATGGCGTAGGTGATGAGCCGCAGGGCAAAAAGAATGAGTTTTTCCGCAGTGTTGTTCATTTCATCATGCCGTATTTCTTCAGCACGCGCTGTGCGATGATGTTGAGGAAAAAGGTGATGACCAGCAGGATGATACCTATCCAGAAAAGCGCCTGATAATGGACACTGCCAAAGGGCACCTCGCCCATCTCCGCTGCGATGGTGGCGGTCATGGTCCGCACCGAGGACAAGGGGGATGCGGTGAGAATGGCTGAATTGCCGGTAACCATCAGCACGGCCATGGTTTCCCCGATAACCCTGCCGATCCCGAGCATCACCGCCGCCACGATTCCCGGCAGGGCCGCAGGCAGGGTAACCCGGAAGATGGTCTGTAGGTGGCTGGCGCCCAGGGCCAGGGAGGCATTTTTCAGGGCGTAGGGCACGCTGACCAGGGCATCCTCCGACAGAGAGATGATGGTGGGGATAGCCATGAGCGAGAGGAGCAGGGCGCCGGTCAGGGCGGTGAGCCCGGTGCTGAGGCCGAAGGTCGTTTTGATGAGGGGCGCCACCACCAGCAGGCCGAAAAAGCCCAGAACCACCGAGGGGATGCTGGCCAGGATTTCAATGAACGGCTTGAGAAACTCCCGTTCGGTGGGATGGGCAATCTCCGCGATGTAGATGGACACCAGCACGGAAATGGGCACCGTCACCAGCATGGCCAGGGCGGTTACCAGGGCGGAGCCGGCAAGCAGCGGGCCAACGCCGAAATGCTCCTCCTGAAAGGAAACTGGAATCCATTGGCTGTCCAGAAGCTTGCCCAGCCCGGGGTTAAGCGCAAACGGTCCGGCCTCCCTGAAGAGAAAGAGGAAGATCAGGCAGACGACAAGGACGCTGGTCGATGCGGCGCCAACCAGCAGCAGCCGCATCAACTTGTCGGTTATGAATAGCTTACGAGACCGGGACATATCCCGTTTCTCTGACAATCTTCTGTCCTGCCGGACTCAGGCAGAAATCGATGAATTGTTTTGCCGTGTCCTTGGGCGCGCTGTTGGTATAGAAGAAAAGCGGCCGGGAAACGGGGTATGCGCCGGAACGCACGGTCTCCTCGCTGGGTGTCACCGGGCTCGGCTGATCCTTGCCCTGTACGCCAATGGTTTTCGCTTTGCCTTTTGCTTCGGCGGCAAAGCCCAGGCCCACATAGGCGATGGCCCCGCGATCAGCAGCCACAGCCTGCACCAGGGCGGAGGTGCCGGGTAGCAACCGGGCGGAGGAGCTGAAGTCCTCCTTGTTCAGGACATGCTCTTGGAAGAAGATAAAGGTGCCGGAGCTGGACTCGCGGGAGAGTAGGAGAATGGGGGTGTCGGCACCTCCGACCTCCTTCCAGTTGGTCACCTTGCCCGTGTAGATCAGGCGTAGCTGGTCGAGGGTCAGGCTGTTTACCGGATTTTCCGGATGCACAATCAGGGCGATGCCGTCGCGGGCTACCGGGATTTCCACGGGGGAGACCTTGTTTGTTTGAGCCTCTTTCTGCTCTTTTTCCTTCATGCCCCTGGAGGCCGCGCAGATATCGGTGGTGCTGTTGATCAGAGCGGCGATGCCGGTGCCGGAGCCGCCGCCAGTCACGGAGATGTCAACCGCTGTGTTGGTTTTCATAAATTCTTCTGTCCAGGAACTGACCAGATGGACCATAGTGTCAGAACCTTTGATGGAAAGGGTTTGGATGGGCGCGGATTGTTGCTTGGGGCCGGAATCGCAACCGGTTAGCGCTGTTGCGATCAGCAGGCCAAGGGCCAGGGTGATTTTTTTCATGATCTCCTCCGTGTGCGGTGGGCACAATGGTTGGTGAAGCTCCAAACTAGGGGGAAAATGGGTTGTATGTCTATAACTATTTGATTTTACGTGAGCCGGACGAATCAATTCCTGCACAGCCCCGATACCAGAAATCCGGGCTATTTGCCAGTGTAAAATTATACAGAAGATTGGAGTGTGAGCCTGCGAAAAAAAATCAGCCGGTTCGGTCCACATGACAGAGGGTTGTGATAATGATCAGGGTGCCGATCAACAGCCAGCCCGGCCCGAAAAGCCATAAGGCCAAGGGCACAGAGAGGTAATAACCTCGCATCCCCAAGGTATAGTGGGTCGCGCCGTACTGGATTGTTTCGACCACCGAGGCAGGTGCCGAGGAATCCGAATCCGAGGGGGCATTGATCATGAAGCCCAGATGGTTGTAGTAGCGGATGGCCATGGTGAAATTGAAGAAGGTGAAGAAGAAATCCACCGAGAGGATGAGCAGCTTGATCTGGTGCAGGCTCTCGATTCTTTTGCCCAAGAAACTGAACACCTGCATGCTGGCGTCGGTGGGATGGTCTGGGCTCAGGACGATATTGAGCAGGGCCAGGGCGATGAGGATGGCTGTGGAGGCGAGAAAGCTTGCGGCCATGGTCCAGTTGCGCAGGGTCTGCACGGCCAGGATGTCTCGCTGGTTCTCCATCATTTCCCGAACCCAGGCTGCCCTGGTTTTGGCGTTGCGGGCATAGATCGTTGCCTCCGGGCAACAGTCTTTCATGACTAGTAACCCCAGATGATAGACGAGCAAGAGCAGAAATGCCGAGGCTGTGAACGGGTCTATTTCAAGGGAAAAAAGCGTCATGGGGTCTTCTCGGCGAGCTGGGTTGTCGTCTCCGTTAGCGGTTGGCGGTGGGTGCGCAGCATGAAGTAGAGAACCGGCACCGCCATGCGGCTGATCAACAGCGAGGCGATCTCCCCGAACATCAGCGAGATGGCCAGCCCCTGGAAGATCGGGTCGGCCAGGATCACCGAGGCCCCGACCACTACGGCCAATGCGGTAAGGAGCATGGGACGAAAACGGATGGCTCCGGCCTCCACCACCGCGTCCTTGAGTGGCAGACCGTGGCTGATGCGCAGCTCAATGAAGTCGACGAGGATAATGGAGTTACGCACCACGATTCCGGCCCCTGCCATGAAACCGATCATGGAGGTGGCGGTGAAAAAGGCGCCAAAGGCCCAGTGGGCCGGGAGAATGCCGATGAGCGAAAAGGGGATGGCGGCCATCACCACCAGCGGCACGCTGTAATCCTTGAACCAACCCACCATGAGCATGTAGATGAGGATCATCACCGCGCAGAAGGCAAGGCCCAGATCCCGAAAGACCTCCAAAGTGATGTGCCACTCGCCGTCCCACTTGATCGCCGGTTCTAGCTCGGAAAAAGGCTGTTTGAGGTTGTAGATGGTGATGGCTTTTTGCTTGCCGCCGTATTCCCTGCCATCGAGTTGGCCGAGTTTTTTGTTCAGGGCGAAGATGGCGTAGGCTGGGCTTTCCGCTGCCCCTGCCACATCGCCGGTCACATAGATAACCGGTTTCAGGTTTTTGCGGTAGATGGGCTGGTCAATGGGTGTTTCCGTCACGGTGACCAGTTCCCTTAGGGGCACCAAGGGTCCGGCGGGAGTCAGCCCGGAGCGGAGCTGGATGTTCAGGATGCTCTCAACCCGTGCCCGCTGAGCCTTAGGCAGCTCCAGCACGATACTGATCCCCTCCTTGTCCTCGGGCCGGTGGAACAGGCCGATGGGCAACCCCTTGCCCCCCAGATCGACGGCCTGGGTGATCTCGCCTTCGGAGATGCCGTTGAGGGCGGCTTTTTCTTTATCCACCGCGATAACGGTTTTAACCCGCTCTGCCTCGCGGTACCAGTCCACATCGACAACCCCTTCCGTGGCGAGGAAGAGTTCCTTGACCCTAGCGGCCAGCTTCAGCCGCTGGGCATCGGTTTGCCCGTAAATCTCGGCCACCAGGGTTTGCAGTACCGGAGGTCCAGGCGGCACCTCGGCCACTGCCACGGCGGCGCCGTATTTCTTAGCGATGGCTTCAACCTTGGGCCGGATGCGTTTGGCGATTTCGTGGCTTTGGGCCTTGCGCTCGCCCTTGGGCAGGAGATTGATCTGGATATCCGCCAGGTGGGCATTGTTGCGCAGGTAGTAATGGCGGACCAGACCGTTGAAATTATACGGAGACGCAGCCCCGGCATACACCTGGTAGTTGATCACCTCCGGCTCTTGGTCAACGATTGCGGCCATCTCCCTGGCGGCCTGGGTGGTTGCCTCCAGGGGGGTGCCTTCTGGCATATTCAGGATAATCTGGAACTCGCTCTTGTTGTCAAAGGGCAGCATCTTGACCTTGACCAGCCCGAAATAGACCATGGAGCAAGAGGCAAGGAGCAGGCCGACAATGCTGAGAAAGAAGATCAGCCGCCAGCGGGAATGGGCCAGAAGCGGGTCCATGACCCGGTGGTAGAGGCGGGTGAAAAAGTCATCCGGGGCCTGGCCATGCTCTGCTTCCTGTTCTACTTCCGCTTCGGCATCGATGGGGCATTCCGCAGGGGAGCAGTTTTTTTTCAGCACCCGGATTGCAGCCCAGGGCGTCACGGTGAAGGCGATGAGCAGCGAAAAGATCATCGCTGCGGAGGAGCCGATGGGGATTGGCCGCATATATGGGCCCATCAGCCCGCCGACAAAGGCCATGGGAAGGATGGCTGCAATCACCGCCCAGGTGGCGAGGATGGTGGGGTTGCCCACCTCGTTTACCGCCTCGATGGCGATGGTGAGCACAGACTTTTTGGTGTTTCCCGGCAGCCGTAGATGGCGGACGATGTTTTCCACCACCACGATGGCGTCGTCCACCAGGATGCCGATGGAAAAGATCAGGGCGAACAGGGTGATGCGATTCAGGGTGTAGCCGTACAGGTAGAAGAGCAGCAGGGTCAGGGCCAGGGTCGAGGGTATGGCGAGGATGACGATGATCGACTCCCGCCAGCCCAGAAAAAAGAGGATGAGCAGGGTCACGCCGAACACGGCGATGCCCATGTGCAGCAGCAGCTCGTTGGATTTTTCCGCCGCGGTCTCGCCGTAGTTTCTGGTCACGCTCACGGTGACGTCGCTGGGGATGACGGTTCCCTTGAGGGTCTCGATCTTGGCCAGCACCGTTTCCACCACCTGCACGGCGTTGGCTCCTGGACGCTTGGCCAGCGAAAGGGTCACTGCGGCCTCTTCCGCCTGCCCCTTGCCTTGGCCGAAAAGCACATAGCTGGTCGGTTCTTCCGGGCCATCGATCACCGTGGCCACCTCGTCGAGATACACGGGCCGATTGGAGTAAACGCCAACAACAATGCGGCCGATCTCCTTGGCCGAGGCAAGGAACTGGCCGGTTTGCAGGAGCATTTCCTTGTTCTGGGATTGCAGATTGCCGGAGTACGATTGCCGGTTGGACTGTTGCAGCCTTGGTGCGATCTCCGTAGCAGTCAGCCGGCGGGAAGCAAGCCGGGCGGGATCGAAGAGCACCCGCACCTGCCGCTTGGCGCCGCCGATGAGCTTGGTTTCCGCCACCTCGGGGATGTTCTTGACCGCGTCGTCAAGCTGGGCTGCGAGCCGCCGGAGGGTATAGTGATCGTAATGCGGGCTGTGCAGGGTCAGGGCAAGCACCGGCACGTCATCGATGGTGTGCGGCTTGACCAGCGGAGGCACAACGCCGTAAGGGATGCGGTCGAAATTGGTGGCCAGCTTCTGGTTGAGCTGGACGATGGCATCCTCCATTTTTCTGCCTACATAGAAGCGGGCAACAAGCAGGGATTGCCCCGGCATGGAGGTGGTGTAGATGTATTCCACCCCAGGCAGTTCGTAGATGAGTTTTTCCATGGGGATGGAAACGCGCTCCTCCACCTCCTTGGCTGTGGCGCCGGGCATGGCGACCATGACGTCGATCATCGGCACCTTGATCTGCGGCTCTTCCTCCCGGGGCAGCATGACAACGGCTACGATCCCAAGGAGCAGGGAGGCGATGATCAGGATGATGGTCAACCTGGATTCAACGAAGATCGAGGCGAGCCTGCCGGCAAAACCGTGGTGTGTGTTTGGATGTTGGCTCATTACGGCACAATGTGTACGGGTTGGCCATCAACGAGCTGTGCGCCGCTCTGGATCACGACCTGCTCTCCGGCATTGAGGCCGGCAAGGATCTCCACCTGGCCTTCCCGGCGTTCACCGCTGCGCACCAGCCGCAAATGGGCCTTGCCGTTTTGGATTACGAAAAGCCGCTCCATCTGGCCGAAGCGCGACAGCGCCGACTCCGGCACCAGAAAGGCGTTGACTCCAGCACCGCCTGGGAGAGCCACCCGTGCATACTGCCCAGGCTGCAAGGCAGAGGTGCCGTCGATTCGGATTTTGACCAGGGCGGTGCGTGAGGCGGTGTCCGCAGCCGGGCTGATCTCGGTCACGGTCCCGGACTTGGCAAATTCGGCGGCCGGAACAGTGACCGCCAGTGCGTCTCCTTTCTTGATTTTTAGAGCCAAACCCTCCGGCGCTGCCGCAACCACCTGCAACTGTTCGGTGTTTTCCAGCACCAGGAGAGGCATTCCAGGGGTGGCCAGGTCCCCGGTGTTGGCCGTTTTCTGGGTAACGATTCCGGCAAAGGGGGCAGTGATCACGGCGTAGTCGCGCACGGCCTTTGCCTCGCGGACACCAGCCTCGGCCACCCGGTAAGCGTCTTCCAGGGAGTTGACCGTTTCCCTTGTGGAAGCGTCTTTTTCCAGCAATCGTTTTTCGCGTTCGAAATTCCGTTGTGCCTGGGCGAGCTGCGTTTCGGCCTGGGACAACCGGGCGGTGATCTCTCCGGCACTGATTCGTGCCAGAAGTGCGCCTTTTTTTACCGCCAGACCCAGGGATATGGGCATTTCCTCGATGGGGCCGGGAACCTTGGCCGCAATGGTTGCCCGCTGGACCGACTCGACGGCGCCTGCCACTTCATTTTGCTGTAAGGCCGCTTGACCGGCCACGGTGATGATCCGCACTTCTGCGGCGGGAATCTGTTGCTCGGCTGTGCCATCGTGGGCAGGACCTTTGCACCCGACGGCGCCGAGGAGCGCGATGAAGAGAAGTGTGGGGAAAAGATGTTTGTGCAGCATGGTTTAAATATCCTGTTCCAGGGCTTATTTGGATGCCATTGTTGTTTCAGCTTGGGGGTCTCTTGGTGCTTCCGATGTCTCCGGGAACTGCTCCAGACCCAGAGCGCGTCGCAGGTCGGCAACAGCAATGCGCTGGGAGGTCTCCGCCACGATGCGCCGTGTCTGCGCATCGGTCAGGCGATTTTCCGCTCCGAGCAGATCAGAGGCGAGGAGGTTGCCTTC
Organism: Deltaproteobacteria bacterium; assembly: GCA_026388695.1. GTDB lineage: Bacteria > Desulfobacterota > Desulfobulbia > Desulfobulbales > Desulfurivibrionaceae > Thiovibrio. Next base: position 19,651 of record JAPLJH010000016.1, read on the forward strand.
CTTGAACCGGAGCCGGTTGATGCGGGCGCTTTCCTGGGCCTGGGCCACGCTTTTTTCCGTAACCTGCAAGCGCTCATTGGCGTCTTGCACGGCAAACTCTGCCTGCTTTATTTCAAGGCCGATGGCCAGCTCGGTTTTGCGTTTCCGTTCCTGCGCCTCGGCAAGCAGGGCCGATGCCTTGGCAATCTCTCCGGCGGTGCGGCCACCTTCGGAAAGATTGAACTGCAATTTGACTCCAGCCTGCCATGAGTCACCGAAGCCGTCGGTGACATAGCCTTTGTCCCCGTCATATCCGGCATATCCTTCCAGCGTTGGGTAGTAGCCGCCCTGGGCCTGCCGGACCCTGGCCTTTGCCGCCAAAATCAGGGCCTCCATGCTTTTCACCTCAGGCCGCTGGTCATGGCTGGCAGTCTGGGGAGCTTCCTGGGCGCAGCCCTGGGCGGAATCGAGAACAACCGGGCCATCGTCAAGCCCCAGCAGGCTGAGGAATATTCTGCGGCTCACCTCAAGGCCGTGTTTGGCCTGGCTGAGATTTTCCTGCGCCTTGGACTGTTGCACTTCCAGATCAAGAAGGTCGGCTTTGAGCAGAACGCCTTCCTGATACCGGGCTTGCGCCACGGCAGTGGAAGCAGTGATTGCATCTACCGCAGATTGCTGGGCCTTGACTAGTTCCTCCGCCTGAACGATAAGTTGGAAGGAGCGGATCACCTCAAAGGCGAGCTGGGCCTGTACTGCGGAAAGCTCCATTTTTGAGGAGACCGCCTGGGCTTCGGCAGCCTTCAGCCCGGCCAAGTCGCGGCCGCCGTTGAAAAAACGGTAGCCAAGCCGGACTCCCGCGCTCAGGGAGTCGGTGCGGCCGGGATGGTTGAAATCGATAGCGTTGTTGAATGCCCCCTGGTTCAGGATGTTGCCGAAGGAGTACATGGGATTGTTGGTCTGGTCGTATCGGGAGTTCAGGTCAAGCCTTGGGAAAAAGGAGGACCGCTCCAGGGTGATGGCGGCCTGGGCCGCTTCGATCCGGTTTTTACCCATTCGACTGTCCGGATTGTTTTTGAGGGAAAAACGCACCGCGTTGCGGACGGTCCATGCCCCTGGAGTTGCCATGGGAGTGCTTTCGACGGCATGGGAAAGGCTGGTCGAAAGCAGGAAGCCGACGCAGAGGAGACTGACCCTTCGTAGGGAGGCGAGTGGGCGATTGGTGTTTCCGGTGTGTGTGGCTTGGCAAGTCATGGTCATTGTCTCTGTGTGAAAGCCCTTTGTGGTCCGAGGAGAGCCTTGATAGTGTTCAGTATTTAATTATATAATTACAAACTGAACTGTTCGCCACAGATTTTTTTCACCTGTATACGATCGCACGGGAGATTTTATAACATTATACCATGGAGGAATGGCCAGGAAGCAAGGGGATATTTTTCCGGAAAAAACTCGGGTTGCTTTGGTTTGCTGGTTTTTTAAAACCATTTTTTCTTTTTGAAGTAGATCAACATGGTGATGGTTGTCCCAGCCATCAACAAGAGGGCGAAGGGGTAGCCGAAATACCAGTTGAGTTCCGGCATATTAAAGGGGCTCTGGCTGGTGTTGAAATTCATGCCGTACAGCCCGGCGATGAAGGTTAGGGGGATGAAGATCACCGCGAAGATGGTTAGTACCTTCATTACCTCATTCATCCGGTTGCTCACCGAGGAGAGGTAGATGTCGATCATGCCCGAGATGATGTCCCGAAAGGTTTCCACCGTGTCCAGCACCTGAATGGTATGGTCGTAGAGATCCTTGAGGTAGACGCGGATTGATTCCCCCATGAATGCGGTTTCATCCCGTTGCAGCCCGTTGATGACCTCTCGTAGCGGCCAGACCGATTTGCGGAGCAAGATCATCTCCCGTTTCAGGGAGTGGATAGTTTGGAGGGTTTCCGGGGAAGGATCGGCAATCAGCTCCTCTTCCAGCTCTTCAACCTCCTCGCCGATTTTTTCCAGCACGGAAAAGAAATTGTCCACCACCCGGTCGAGCAGGGCATACAACAGATAATCGACTCCCATTTTTCGGGTGCGGCCCTTGTTGTTATGGAGACGGGCCAGCACATCGTCAAAAATGTCGTCGTTCTTTTCGTGAAAGGTGAGCAGGTAGTGGGAGCCAAGCACGAAGCTGATCTGTTCCATGCTCAATTCTCTGGTGGCCTCGTCATACTTGATCAGGTTGAGGACCAGGAACAGATAGTCGTCATAGTGGTCAATCTTCGGGCGTTGACCGGTATGGAGAATATCTTCGATGGTCAGGGGGTGTAGGCCGAAACTGAGGCAGAAGCTGTTGACGGCCTCGGCATCATGCAGGCCGTTGATTCTGATCCAGGTGTTGCTGGGGGTTTCTTTTAGCAAAGGGAACTTGTCAAGCCGGACTGGGGTGCTGACAGAAAGGTTCTCGGCATCGTAGTCGACCATGTCCAGGCCGAATTTCTCTGTTACTTTTTCTCCAATGAACACGGGACTGCCCGGAGAAAGCCCGGCTTTTTGTGAGGTGGTTTTAACAAGCTTCAGCATGTTTGTCCCTGCTAATGGATGATGAAATTCCGGGGGTAAGCTGTGTAAAGGCAAGCCCACTGTTTGCCGGAACAGGATACCATATCCGGTGTTTTTCCGTGAACTCGATTGTCTGCGCTGCTGGAATATTTTTATGGAGTTTCAAAACGGGGAAGATTTTTTCAAAAAGGCGCTATGGAAACCCGGTCTGATATGCGAGGATAAGAGTAAATGGAGGCGCGGGGAAGAGCCCCAGGCAGAGATAAGGGAAGCGATGGCGATGAAACAGCCCGGTCCGCAGTATCTGAAAACCATGGTCGAGACCGCAAGCCCGGTGCGCAACATCATCGCGTTGTACGAGAAATGCCTGTTTCACCTGGTAACTGCGCGGGAAAGTCTTGCCAGTGGGGACATTGCCCTCAAGGTGGAAAGCCTGCGCAAGGCCATGGATATTCTCTTTTACCTGGACAGCGTTCTTGACGCCACCGAGCCGGAAGTCGCGCAACCGTTGCACGATAGCTACCAGATGATCCTGGCCCAATTGAGCTTGGCTAACAGTGAAAATTCCCAGGAATCCCTGCGGATGGCTGAGAAATGGCTGGTTGGCCTGCTGGAGGCATGGCAGGGTGTTGCGCCTGGCGGCGGAAATCAGGGGCGGGTGGAACCGAATCCTTGAAAACTGCCTGCCAGAGGCGGGATATTATGGTAAGTTAAAAAAGATAAGCTTGTGGAAGATTGCCGTTGCCCGTATGTAAGAAAAAATACTAGACCCATCGAGACCATGACACTATCCCTGCCCTCCTGGCTGACCCTCCCCGTTCTTGTTTTTCTCTACCACCCACTGACCCGGCTCTTTCCGAAGATGGACAAGGATGCCTATGTCCGCAAGGTTGTAACGGCGGGGAACCGCTTTTTCCGGAGGAGATTTGTCCGCACCCCCTATGCCGAACGGATGCTTTTTTTGCCCTACTGCCTGCGGGCCGAAGGCTGTGCCACGGTCATCGACCAGGAAAAAGGCCTGTTGTGCCAGGACGATTGCCTGGTTCCCTGCCGTCTGCGGGAGATGCGTGAGATTGCCTTGGCCTTGGGCTACCGGGACGTTTGCGTGGTGGTGAGCGGCAAGCTGCACAAGAAAGATGGGGTGCTTCGTAGCCGGGATTTCTTGGTGCGCCAGATTGAGCAGCTTCAGCCGCGTGCGGTGTTGGGCTGCCTGTGTACCCGTGACCTGCGGGAGAAGTACCTGCGTTCCGCCAATGTCTCGCCCGAGGGCTCTCTGGGAGGGCATGGGCTCAAGGTGATTCCCCAGGTCTGTCTGCTTGCGGATTGTAACTGTCGGCAGAGCTCCGTGGACTGGCAGGAGCTTGAGTCGCTTATCCGGTCTAAGGGCTGAAAAAACGGCTTGCCCTATCGGCTGGGTTATGCCGGTTGTTTCACGAAAAGATGCACATCCTGCTGGGGAAAGGGAAAGCTGATCCCCTCCTTGTCAAACTCGTTCTTGATTTTTTCCGTAAGCTCAAAACGTACGTCCCAGTAATCCGGGGTATTCACCCAGGGCCGTACCGCCAGGTTGATGCTGGTGGCGCCCAGTTCGAGCACGGCGATGGCCGGAGCTGGCTCCGCCAGGATACGGCTGTCTTCCTTGAGCAAGCGGGTCAGGGCCTCCCTCGCCTTGGCAATGTCATCCCCGTAGCTGATGCTGACCAGCAGATCGATGCGGCGGGTCGGGTTGGCAGTGATGTTGGTGATGATGTTGCCCATGATGGAGCTGTTTGGAATCAGAACCTTTTGGTTGTCCGGGGTGGCCAGTTCGGTGTTGAAGACGGAGATCGCCTTTACCGTGCCGCTCACCCCTCCGGCTGTTACCTGGTCGCCCACCTTGAAGGGGCGAAAAAGGATGAGCATGACTCCGGCGGAGAAATGGCCGAGGGAGTCTTTTAGGGCCAGGCCGATGGCCAGCCCTGCCGCGCCGATTACAGTGAGAAAAGAGGCGGTATTGATCCCCAACTGGCTTAGGGCAGCGATGATCACTGCGGCCAGCAGGGCGTAATAGGTGATGTTTTTCAGAAAGCTGACCAGGGTGGCCTCGGTTTTGTTTTTTTCGAGCATTGTGGCAAAGAGATTGGTTGCCCGGTGGGCCAGCCATTTGCCGACCAGCAGGATCAGGATCGCGGACACGAGCTTGAGGGAAAAATCGGTGAGCCAAAGCCAGAGGGTGTGGGCGGAAAGGTCCATGGTGTGCCTCGCTGAGGGGGAGTGGTTGTTGAGGTGTAATAACGGCTGAGGATGGTCCCTGGACCGCACATCTTGTCTTGTAATCCGGAAACCGGAAAAAAGTCAAAAGTAAAAGAAACGCCGTGCTCGAAGAACACGGCGTTTTCCCAAGGCATGCCAATTGTATCAGCAAGCCATTTTTTTAGACGAACTTGTCATCAGGCTTTGCAAGAGACTGGTTTAATCCGGCTTTGTGTCGGTTGGGGTATCTGCCGGAAAAATTTCCGGATACAGTTTCTTCGCGCAATCCGGGCAGATGCCGTGGCTGAACTCGGCATCGGAATGTTTGTGGATGTAGTTTTCAATCTGGGTCCAATATCCTTGGTCGTCCCTGATTTTTTTGCAGGACGCGCAAATGGGCAGCAGCCCCTTGAGCGTCTTGACCTTGGCCATGGCCAAGGTCAACTCCTTGGTGCGGTCCTGCACCCTTTCCTCCAAGTGATCCTTCTGGTGCCGCAGGTTTTCCGACATGGTATTGAAGGCGGCCGCCACATCCTGAAACTCCTTGCTCGTGGGCAGTTCAATTTTCTCGCCCAAGTGCGCTTCGTCTTCGGCGATGAGTCTGGCCTTGTCCCGGATCATCTGCAATGGTCCCAGAATCAGGGCGCGGTTGAGGAAGAGCTGGGCCAGGTACATGGCAAAGAGGACAAAAATAAGGAGGCCGGAAAGACCCCAGGTGAAGCGGTCCGCCTCCGCGTAGGCTTCGCTCATGGGAATGCGGATGGAAACGGCGGAGATTACCTCACCCAAACTTCTGCCAAAGCTGCGCGTCGGGCCGTAGATATCCACCAGGCCTTTGGGGGCGTGCTCGGGGGTGCTGTGGCATATGAGGCAGCTGGCAAGCATCGTTTCCCCTCGGCGCAGAACGACAAAAAACGGCTGGCCATTGATCCGCATGATATCCGAACGGACCTGCAGGGATGGGTTGGCGTTGAGTGCCTGGATAAAGGCGCGTTCATGGGGATCGGCTTCGTTGGTTGGGGTGCGGGCATTGATGGCGCAGTTTTTGAAATAGTATTTGCCTTTGTTTCGTTCGTTGAAATATTGGTCAATGCCGCGATTGGCATAGGTGGAGGACATCCAGGTTGGATCAAAATGGTCGGCTGGCCGGTATTTTTCGCTGAGGGCGAAAACAGCGGGTTTGAGTTTGTTGGTAAAATAATCGTGGGTCGCCATGTTTCGGTCGAGGAGAATCATGGCCTTGGCCTGGGCCTCGACCAGGGCCTGTTTCCGCATGGCTTCCCGGACCAGAAAAACAACGACCACCGAGGCCAGGATGAAGAAAATGGAGAGGATCAGGTTGAGATACACAGTGAGGCTGAATCGGGCAGGTCTGTTTCGCATCGGCGCCTCCTGAAGCTTTTCGATGTTAGCCTTTATTGTATGGGAGAATAGCTGAAAGTGAAACATGATTTTTTCCCGTTTTTGGCAGAAAGCGTGGTAATTTTTTAGGAAGATTAGAAACCGCATCTATATATTGCGTATTTCGGAGGACGCCATGGAACTGTATGCAGTCAAGCCCTACCTCTATTGGGGGGGAGTTGCCTTTTTTCTCCTGTGCGAGCAGGTTTTTTCCTACCGGGTGCCCACCGTGGCCCGCACCAGGCGCTGGCTCGCCAATCTACCGTTGTCCATTCTGAATGGCACGATCTACCATCTGCTCTACACCAGCGCCATTGTCGCCCTGATTCTTGCCGGGCAGGAAAGAAATCTCGGCCTGCTCAATGTCTGGCCCTTGCACGAGTGGTTTAAGATTGTCGCAGGTATCCTGATCCTGGATTTCTTCATCTATCTCTGGCATCTGCTCACCCATGCGCTGCCCTTTCTTTGGCGGTTTCATAGGGTCCACCATAGCGATCTGAACATGGACGTGACCACGGCCAACCGTTTCCACCTGGGTGAGTTTCTCGTCACCGGTCTGATCAGGCTGGCGGTGATCTATACCTTCGGCATCCCTCTCACCGCCTACTTCCTTTTCGAGATTCTGGTGAATATGTCCGTGCAGTTCCACCACAGTAGCATCCGGGTGCCCTCCTGGTTTGAGCGGGTGTGGGTGCTCCTTTTTGTCCCGCCTTTTTTGCACCGCATCCACCATTCGGTGCGGATCAAGGAGCGGGATTCCAATTACGGGGTGATCTTCTCTGTCTGGGACCGGATGCTGGGCACCCTGACCACTGAGGTCGTCCAGGAAAAGATCGTTATCGGCATTGGTTCGCACCGGGAGATCGAACAATTGGGTTTCTGGCGGCTGCTGGCGCTGCCCTTCACCCGCAATACTCCGTGAAGGCAGGATGATCGCGGCGAGAGATTAACCAAAGGAGTGAGCGATGAACTGGAAGAATCTGTTTGTGCCGGGTGAGGATTTCAGCGTGACCCAGGCCAAGGAGTACATGGAAGCGCGGGGGGCGGACGCGTACCAGCTGCTGGATGTCCGGCAGCCCAAGGAGTATGAGGAGGGGCATCTGGCCGGGGCCAAGCTCATCCCGCTTAAGGAGCTGCCTGTCCGGCTTGGTGAGCTGGAAAAGGGAAAGCCAGTTATTGTTTATTGCGCTGTCGGTGGCAGAAGTAAAGCCGCAGCTCAGCTCCTCGCTGGCAAGGATTTTGCAAGCGTCTACAATATGGCCGGAGGCATCAAGGCCTGGCAAGGACATCAGGCCAAGGGGCCGGAAGAGGCCGGATTGGAGTTTTTCACCGGTCAGGAAGAGTATGAGGACGGGGTGAGCCTGGCCTATGCCATGGAGGATGGGTTGCAGGAGTTTTACCGGCTCATGGCTGAGCGGGCAAAAGATGAGGAAGCGCGGCAGCTCTACACCCGTTTGATGGGCTTTGAGGATGCGCACAAGGCTCGGCTCCTCGCCGAGTACCGACAGGCGCACGGGCTGGAGGCCATGCCAGGCAAAGCGGTGGCCGGAATCATGGAGGGCGGCACCAGGGTGGAGGCTTTTCTCGCCCAGGCCGAGGCCTATTTGCACGGCAATCGGGATATTTTGGAGTTTGCCATGGGGCTTGAGACCCAAGCACTTGACCTATACAGCCGCATGGCGCAAAAGAGTGGGCAGCAAGAGGTTCGGGCGCTTTTTCTGCGTCTGGCCGACGAAGAAAAAGCGCATCTCGCCTATTTGGCCGATGCGCTGGACAAGGTGCTGTAAACATAAAGGCTGCGGCGCGGTCTTGGAAACAAACAGGTGGATAATGGGAAATAAAAAACAGGAGTGCGGAGACGCCAGGGATGAAGAAATCAAGGCCCTGCGTCAAACCAACCTGGAGTTGCAGCAGGAGCTTGCTCAGGCCGAGCTTACGCTACGGGTTATTCCCAGCGCCGCTCTGAGCCTTGACCTGAATGGCACGATCACCAGCTGGAACAACAAGGCGGAGCGGGTTACCGGCTTCAGGCGGGAAGAGGTGTTGGGCCATTCCTGCGATATCTTTGTTCTTCCCCCCTGCTCCCAGGAGTGCGGGGCATTTGTCGATGGTCAGGGAAAACCCCTTATGGGTAGGGTCTGCCAGATCAAAACCAAGGGCGGCAAGGTGCGGAGTGTTTCCAAAAACACCGATCTGCTTAAAGACCCGGACGGCACGGTGACAGGGGCGGTGGTGACATTCAGGGATATCACCGAGCAGTTGGAAGTCGAGTTGCAGCTGCGCACCGAGCGGGACAAGTTTCGCGGGATTCTCTCTGCCCTCGATCAGGGCATGCACATCCTTAACCGGGATTATGTGATCGAATACCAAAACGAGATCCTGCGCCGGACCTTTGGCGACAAAATCGGCGAGAAATGCTACGAGGTCTACAAGCAGCGCGACAAGCCCTGCGAGGTGTGCCGCATGCATGCCGCCATCGAGCGCAACGAGATCCAGCGCACCGAGGAAATTATGTCCGACCGCCGCCATTATGAGCAGAGTTATGTGCCCTTTGCCGATGTGGACGGCCAGACCAAGGCCCTGATCCTTCTGCGGGATGTCACCGAGGAAAAGATGTACCGGGCTGAAACCATGCGGGCCGGGCAGCTTGCCTCTATTGGCGAACTGGCTGCCGGGGTGGCCCATGAGATCAACAATCCCATCAATGGCATCATCAACTACGCCCAGCTTTTGCAGGACGACCTCACCGAGGGCGACCCCGGGGCAGAGATGCTCGACCGCATTATCAAGGAAGGGGAGCGGATCGCCTACATCGTGCGCAATCTTCTCTTCTTTGCCCGTCAGCGGGAGGAAGAAGCGGAGGTGGTCGCAATCGAGGCGATCATCCACGATTCTCTATCCCTGATCAAGCACCAGCTCCAGAAAGACGGGGTGATCATCCACACCGATATCCCGGAGGACCTGCCGAGCATCCGGGTGCATCCGCAGCAGTTGCAGCAGGTTTTTCTCAACCTGCTCAGTAATGCAAGATACGCCCTCAATCAACGCTATCCTGGGCGGGACCCCGGCAAGAAGGTGGAAATCCGCTGTCGGGCCGTGCAGAGCCAGGGCCATGCCGTGCTTAGAACGGAAATCACCGATTATGGCGCCGGAATACCGCCGGAGCTGCTTCCCCAGATCTTTGAGCCGTTTTTTTCCTCCAAGAAACCGGGGGAAGGGACCGGTCTGGGGTTGTCCATCAGTGCCGGGTTGGTCAGAGATTTTCAGGGGGAGATTAGGGTGGAGAGCGAAGTTGGAGCACGCACCACCCTGACCATTGATCTGCCTGCATATGAAGAGTGAACCGTGTAATTTGTTGGGCATTGGCTTGCCTGGGGAGCAGCAATAATGATTGATTTGGACAAATCAGAGACCAGAATACTGGTAGTGGATGACGAAGAAAGCCTGCGGCTGACCTTTCAGATGTTTCTTGATCGCGAGGGGTACGGTCCGGTGCTGACCGCCTCGACCTTTGAAGAGGCCCTGGGGCTCATCGAGCAGCAGACCTTTGACCTGATTATCAGTGATATCGTCATGGAGGGGGCCTCCGGCATCGATCTGCTGCGGCGGGTCCGGGAGCTGGGATTGGAGTGCCCGATGGTAATGGTTACCGGCTATCCCAATATCAACACCGCTGCCGAGGCGGTGCGGTTGGGGGCCTTTGACTATTTGGCCAAACCGGTGAAAAAGGCCGACCTGCTGCGTACCGCGCGCATGGCCTTGCAGCAGTATGCCCTTTGGAAGGAGAAGGAGCGGCTGACCGGTGAAAAGGAGCGTTCCCAGCAATATCTCGAAACGATCTTCCGCAGCGTCCGGGACATGATCATCACTGTTGATTATGATATGCGGGTGGTGCAGATGAATGATCAGGCCAAGACTTGGGCGGCAATGCACATGCCTAGCCTTGCCATTGGTGCCAGTCTGGAAGAGGTTGCCGACTCCTTCACTGTGTTTGTCACCGATGCGCGGAAGGTGTTGGAATGTCGGGAAGCGGTGAGTGAGCATCGCATCGAGGTCACCCAGGAGAATGGCGGCCATGTGGTTTTTCGGCTCTGCGCGGCGCCCCTGGAAAGCCAGCATGGCAAGGACTTTCTCGGGGCGGTGTTGGTGTTCCGTGATGTGAGTCGGCTGGAAGATCTGGAAAAGCGGGGCAAGCGCACCTATTTCCACCGGTTGGCCGGGGTGAGTCGGGCCATGCAGACCGTGTACACCCTTATCGAAAACGTCGGCCAGGTGGACACCTCGGTGTTGATCACCGGAGAATCCGGGACAGGCAAGGAGCTGGTGGCCGAGGCTCTGCATGCGGAAAGCCCGCGTCGGGACATGCCCCTGGTGAAGTTCGACTGCACGTCCATCCCGGAAAACCTGATGGAAAGTGAGCTGTTCGGCCACAAGAAGGGCTCCTTCACCGGGGCGGATCGCAACCGGGAGGGGCGGATTCTCCAGGCGGACGGTGGCACCCTGTTCCTTGATGAGATAGGCGATATCTCGCCGCTCATGCAGCTGCGGCTGCTGCGCTTTCTCCAAGAACGCACCTTCTACCCGGTTGGCGAGGATAAGCCTGTCACAGTGGATGTCCGGGTGGTAGCCGCCACCAATGCCGACCTGAAACAGAAGGTTCAGCGGGGAGAATTCCGGGAGGATCTCTATTACCGGTTGCGGGTGATTGACATTACCTTGCCGCCGTTACGAGACCGGCAGGGGGATCTCCCTATTCTTGCGGAGTTGTTTCTGGCCCGGTTCAGCAAACGTCTGAACAAGAACATCAGCGGGATTTCCGATCAGGCCCTGCAATTGCTTGCCGCCTACCGCTGGCCGGGAAATGTTCGGGAGCTGGAGCATGTGGTGGAGCGGGCCTGTGTGTTGTGTTCGGACGATACGATCACCACCACCAATCTTCCGGAAGAGGTGCGCAGTGGTGGCCGCACGGTCCCTGCAACACTAGGGGGTGGCGGGGCTGAAGCCGTGGCTGCCGCTGAGGCCACCGGATATGCCCCTGTCTCGCAGGAGAGCGAGAAGGCGCACATCCTCGATATCATCGCCCAGACCGACGGCAACAAGGCCAAGGCTGCCAGGCTGCTTGGTATTGACCGCAGTACCCTGTACCGAAAAATGAAGGCATACGGCTTGGAATAGAATAGCAGAGTGTTGCACCCGCAACACTCTGCTACACATGCAACAGCAAAAGTGTTGCTCCGCAATCTGCGGTGCCACACTTTTATATTTTCCCCTCCCTGTTTTCCTCCTGCCATCCCTCTGTTGTAGATTTTCTTGGATTATCCTCGGTATTATCTCGTAACATTCTGATATAAAAAGATTTTTTTACCTTGTGGTCGGCTCGGTACCCCTCTCTTTTTCCGGCGGCAGATTCTTTTTTATTTCCTTTGTTATCAAATAGTTAAATCCATGGATTGGAAAATTGCCCCCTGTTTTCGGGGAGGTGTTGGCACACCCTGTGCAATGTCTCCTAATCAAACGAGATCAACATCGTGATAAGAACGAAAAAACAAAACCATAGGAGGCTCACCATGAAGAACACATTGCAAAAACAAGGACTCGGTCTTGGCGAAATTGATCAGGCAGCAATCGGTGAGGGAATCTCTCAGGCAGGTGTAGCAGTCATCCTTACCTTGGCAACATTGATCGGTGTATGGGGCATTGCCTGTCTGATCGGCGGGATGAGCTCCATGGGTGGGGTCATGGAGCTGGGCCGGGGCTGGCTCACCGCAGTAACGGGGATGTAAGCAGGCGAAAAATACGATAGCGATCATATTTAGGATCATAGGGATAAACTAATTTTCACAAGGAGAAGCATCATGGCAAAGGCAACAGCAGAAAACAAGGGCGCAGGAGTCTTCATGGCAATAATGGGCGGTATCGGTGCGGCCGTTGGCTTGTGGGCGCTTGCCGCCCTGAGTCTCAGCCTTTCCAAGGCGGGGTTGAGTGAAGTAGCGCGGCAGTACATGGTGGCCATCGGCCTGATCAGTGAGCAGGCAACCCTGGTGGATTTTTACACCCACATTAAAGGCGTGGAGTACTTGGTATGTCTCGCCTTCTTCGCAGCATTCCCGGTATTTTTTAAGTATGTCAACACCCCGAAGGTTACGGTTCCCGGCCAACGCTGATAACCTTGTAGTACCTCCCCTGAGCCCGGGTTCGCCCGGGCTTTTTTTTGCCGTTTTTTCATGGGAACTGGCAGACTGGCACAGCTGCATGGTCCGGTTGTTGCAACATATCCTGTTGCACAACGCATTCATTCTGTATCGTACCCATTCTGTCTCGGAGGAGATCATGGCCAAATACGTGCGAAATTATTTGCTGCTTATGCTGGCGGCAATCCTGGTCGTTGTCGCGTATAACGTCTGGATTGTGGAAAACCGTCCCCCCATGCTCGAATATTCGGGGTTTCTTGTCAAACTGGACAATAACGAGATACAGACAGCGCGGATACAGGGTCAGGAGATCAGCTCCACGGACAGCTATGGCCAGGCATTTTCGACCTATGTCCCGGATGTGCAGCTTCTGCTTCCCAGACTTGAGAAAAAGAATGTCCGCATTTCCGCCAAGGCGCCCCAGGGGGCTTCGCCTTTCTGGGCGTCAACCTTCCCGGTTCTCCTGCTCATGGGCGGCTGGATGTTTTTCATGCTCCGCAACCAGAAAGGCGGGAGTAGCGGTTTTGGCAAAAAAAAGATCGCCACGGATCCGGACAAAACCAGGCGGGTGACTTTTGACGATGTAGCTGGCATCCCGGAGGCCAAGGAAGAGCTGGTCGAGATCGTGGACTTCTTGAAGGATTCCAAGAAAATCACTCGCCTCGGCGGTAAGATTCCTAAAGGGGTAATGCTGCAAGGCCCCCCTGGAACCGGGAAAACCCTGCTGGCCAAGGCTATTGCCGGGGAGGCAGGCGTTCCTTTTTATAGCATCAGCGGCTCTGATTTTGTCGAGATGTTTGTCGGGGTCGGCGCCTCGCGGGTGCGCGATCTTTTTGCCCAAGCCAAGAAAAGCGCGCCCTGCATTGTCTTTATCGATGAAATTGACGCGGTGGGCCGCAGCCGAGGGGCTGCCGGGGCCATGGGCGGCCAGGATGAGCGGGAGCAGACCCTCAATGCCTTGCTGGTGGAGATGGATGGTTTTCAGAGCGATCAAACCGTCATCATCGTAGCGGCAACCAACAGGCCGGATGTGCTGGACCCGGCCTTGATGCGACCGGGCCGGTTTGACCGTCAGGTCACCATCATGCCTCCTGATGTTAAAGGGCGACGCAAGATTCTCGAAGTGCATTCCCGCAACGTGATGATGGATCCAGACGTTGACCTGCAGATCGTGGCCCAAGGCACGCCGGGGTTCACCGGCGCCGAGCTTGCCAACCTCATCAATGAGTCTGCCCTGATGGCAGCGCGCAAGGGCAAGGAGGGAATCCAGCTCAGCGATATCGAGGATGCCAAGGACAAGATCCTCATGGGCGCGGAGCGAACCGGACTGGTTATCAGCGAACAACAGCGCAAGGTCACGGCCTACCATGAAGCTGGGCATGCGATCATCGCCAAGGTCCTGCCAAACACCGATCCGGTGCATAAGATCACCATTATCCCCAGGGGCCAGGCCATGGGGGTTATGCAGCAGATGCCCATTGATGATCGCCATGCCTATTCCAAGGAATATCTGACCAACCGGATCACCATCCTGCTTGGCGGCAGAACATCGGAGGAGATTATCTTTAATGAATTTTCCACCGGCGCCAGCAACGATTTGCAGGTGGCCACGGATATCGCCACCCGTATGGTCTGCGAATTTGGCATGAGCGAACGGCTTGGGCCACGGGCCTTTGTTACCCCGGATCAGGGATTCCTCGGCCTCGGCTCGCGGCAGCGGCCTTACAGTGAAGAGATCGCCAGGGCCATTGATGAAGAGGTCACCCGAATTATCGCGGAGTGCTATCAGGAGGCGATCATTGTTCTTGAAGGGCGGATAACCTTCCTGCACAAGCTGGCAGAGGTGCTTCTGCTCAATGAAACCATTGATGCGGAAGAGGTTGATATCATCGTGACCTGCCCCAAATTGACCGAAGAAAATAAAGCGCAAACCGGGTTGTCCAGTTAGGCCGGTCACATTTTGGGCAACCTGTCGCATGCAACACTTCTGTCGCGCCACATGTGTTGCATGCGACACTACTTTGCCGCGTTGCACAATGTCATCGCGCGATGAAACTCTGTGTGCGATGATCTTTTTTATCCCCGTTCGATAATTTCTCCCCGTCTGCCATTACCCCTACGGAATTGTTGTTTCCCCGCAGTTCGGTTTTTCCGCAGGTATTGCCCGGCATTCCGAGATCCTCTCAGCTTTGGATTTTTGTCTCAGAGTGTGGCATCAGCCATTAGTGTCCTCCGAGATAATGGTTGGCATAGGATGTGCTTAAACAGATTCTGGGATTCTCTGAACGCCGCCTGAAGAGGGCTGTAAGCCTAGCCCGGGCGAAGGGCATTTCCTCTAGTCGCACTGATAATGCAAACGGAGTTTGTTTTTTTTACGAGATTACTTTTTCAGAAGGAGAGCAACATGGGAGGAAGAAAGAAAACACTCTTGGGCATGGCAGCGCTGATGCTCCTGACCGCGCCTCTTGCCGCGCAGAGTTGGGCCGCAGAAGGCCCTGGCACGGTGGAGCTTGGCAGCTTGGCAAATCATTATTCCGCAGTGACCTTTGATCATGCCATGCATACTGGGGTGGCGGCAAGCTGTGCTGAATGCCATCACCACACAACCGGGCTCGCGCCCATCGATCCAAACTGCGCCCGGTGTCATAAAGCTGGGGACAAGGCGAACAGGGTTGCCTGCAAGAGTTGTCATTCAGACAAGCGCTTTTCCGCGGAAGATCTGGCAAAAATTGAGGGAAATCCGCTGCTGCACCACAAGGGGAAGCTTGGCCTGAAAGGGGCCTATCACCAGAAATGTCTTGGTTGCCACACCGCCATGGGTGGACCGACTGGCTGTCAGGATTGTCATACCCGCAACGACAAGGGGGATGCCTTTTTTCATTCGGGCAAATACACCCCGGCTCCTAAGGCTTCCGCCGAGCATGGCGGCGGTCATTGATTGAAAATCTCAGAGGCTTGGAGTTTACGCTGAAACGATATCAGAGGGTTACACTATGAAAAAGTTAAACCGCAGAAGTTTCTTGAAAGGCGGACTGGCCGGTGGCGCTGCCATCGCCGCCGTCGGAGCAAGCAAACAGGCCGTGGCCGGAACGCATAATTTTGGCGGCTATCCGGACAGTATGGGCGTGCTTGTTGATCTTACCAAATGTGTCGGCTGTCGTACTTGCGAAGCAGCCTGCAATAAGGAGCAGGACCTGCCCGAGCCGGACAAGGCATTTGACGACCCATCGGTGTTTGAGGAGAGGCGCGAGGGTGGCCTGCCGAGAAGGACAACGGAAAAGGCTTACACCGTCGTGCAGAAATATGATGTGCCGGGCCGGGAACACCCGCTTTTTCGCAAGGTGCAGTGCAACCATTGCAACGAACCTGCCTGCCTGACCTCCTGTTTTGTCAATGCCTACAAGAAGACACCGGAAGGCGCAGTTATCTACGATAAGACCGTGTGTGTCGGCTGCCGGACCTGCATGGTCGCTTGTCCCTTCTATATCCCGGCCTACAGCTATTCCAGCGCCATCAACCCGGTGGTGAAAAAATGTATCATGTGCTACGACACCCGCCTCAAGTTTGGTCGGCCGCCTGCATGTGTCGAGGCTTGCCCCCAGGAAGTCATGACCTTCGGCAAGCGCAAGGATCTCCTCAAGCTGGCCCATCAGCGGATCAGCGATAAGCCTGATGCCTACGTGGACCATGTGTATGGAGAAAACGAGGTTGGCGGCACGGCCTGGATGTATCTCTCAGACGTGCCCTTTGACAAAATTGGCTATGACACCCATCTGGGAACCCAGCCGATCATCAGTTATGTCAAGGAGTTCCTTGGGATGGTGCCGATGGTTCTCACCATCTGGCCTGCGCTTTTTACCGGTTTTCATTTGCTGAGCAACCGGAAAGACGCACTGAAAAACGACGATAATAAAAGCTGAGGAGAGGTGGAAGACGATGAATAGCTTAAAATCACAAGGGTTCGCCCCTGTTGTCTCCGATCTCAAAAAAGATGGGAGCGAGTGGACCGTAAAAGAGAAGATTATGTTGGGGCTCAGCCCCAAAGAGTATTGGGCGGTTCAGCTCCGCAACCCGTTCAACTGGGTGCTCTGGGCCATTTATGCCATCGGGCTGCCGATCCTGGTGGGTCGGTTTATCTTTGGCCTGGGCTGGGTCACGCATTCCTCCTATGATTATCCTTGGGGGTTGTTTCTGGGCTGGGGGTTGTTCACCATGGTGCCGCTTTCCGCTTCCGGCTTCATGATGGGAACCACGGTGGAGCTTTTTGGCCGTAAGGACTTCAAGTCCATTGAGCGGCTTGGGCTGCTGAACGGGCTTCTTGGCTATACGTTCGCGGTCATGTTTTTGCAGGTGGATCTTGGCCAGCCCTGGCGTCTGATCTACCCCATGTTCGTTTCTCTGGGACCGGCGGCCGTTCTGTTTCTCGTGGCCTGGCATGTGGCCACCTATCTTACTTGTCAGGTGGCGGAGCTGGTCCCCGCCTTTTCCGAGTGGATGGGTTTCCCCAAGGCCAAGAAGTTCATTAAGAGCATCGTTCTCGGCTTGACCATTGCCGGGATTATCCTTTCTACCTTGCATCAGGGGGCACTGGGTGCGTTGTTCACTTATGCTCCAGGCAAGGTGCATCCGCTCTGGTATTCCTCGCCTTTTCAGTGGCTGCACTTTTTCGTTTCCGCAGTGTTTGCCGGGTTGTCCATGCTCATTGTTGTCAGCACCTTAACCAAATGGTTCATGCGCTGGCGGTGTGATGAAAATTATCTGAACAATCTCAGCAAACTGACCCTGGGCCTGGCCAAGGGCGCTTCCATGGCCTTGATCACTTATCTGGTCATCAAGATCATCGGGATTGCCCATGACAATAACTGGGCGTATCTGCTCACCGGTTGGGGCGCCTGGTTTATGTTCGAGATGGTGGTGGGCGTTATCCTACCGCTGATTTTCTACACCATGGCCGTGCGGAACAGCAATGCTTCCCTGGCCCGTTTCGCTGCGATTCTGGCGGTATTTGGGATTGCCTTGAACCGGTTGAACACGGCGCTCATTGCCTTCAACTGGCAACTGTATCGGGAAATCCCCCACTGGCGTGAATTGGTGATCGTCTTCACCGTCTATGCCACCTATATCGTGGTTTATCGCGCAGTTCTGGCCAGGATGCCGATTCTGTACACCTGGAAGGAAAAGAAGTAGCACTGTTTCAGTGATGAAAAAGGGCAGGGCCGGATCTTCCGGCCCTGCCGCAACTTGCAAATCCGGGCTGAGACAAATGGCATTTCCACT
>JAPLJH010000037.1 GCA_026388695.1 Deltaproteobacteria bacterium
CCTTGTACAAACAGCTGCCACACGCGCGGCCTCTCAAGGTAGCGCAGACCTGGGGCAAATTCAAATCGAAAAAAAAAGCGATTGCCGCCTCGGACAATCGCTTTCTCCTATCCAAAAGCATTGAATTTAACGGCGATCCCCAAGGAACCGAAGCAGCATGAGGAACAAATTAACAAAATCAAGATACAGGGCCAGAGCCCCCATAATCGCGCCCTTCTGGATCACCGCCTCACCGTTTCCCATGATGCCGCCAGAGCCGATCCGGGTGATCTTCTGCACGTCATAGGCGGTAAGCCCGGTGAAAACAATCACGCCGATGGCGGAAACCACCCAGGAAATCATGGAGCTGCCCACGAAGATATTCACCACCGAGGCGATGATCATGCCCACTAGGCCCATAAACAAAAAGGAACCCATGCTGGTGAGATCTTTTTTGGTCACCGTACCGTAAATCGCCATGGAAACGAACATCCCGCCTGCAACAAAGAAGGTGGTAGCGACGGAGGCGCCGGTATAAAGTAAAAGGATCGCGGAAATGGTCGCCCCGTTCAGAACGGAATATGCCAAGAAAAGATTGGTCGCCATGCGGGCAGACATCTGCTCGATCCGGGCGGAGAGATAGATCACCATGCCCAGCTCGCCAAAAATTAGGCCATAAAACAGGATTTTGTTACCGAAGATGGCCTGCTGCAAGGCCGGAGAGCTGACGACCAGCAAAGAGGTAAGCCCGGTGAGACCAAGCCCGATTGCCATCCAGTTGAAGACCTTGGCCAGGAAAAGGGTCGCCGCCTGGGAACGGGACTGGTCAATAACCATTGTTCTGCCATTGTCACTGCTGTACATACATTTCTCCTTGCATTTAAAAATTTGAAATTGCGAGATAGATGCCCTACAAAAATAATCATTCCGCAAAAAAACGCCACTATTCCTCGCTGATCATCTTCGCCACAACCTGGGTTGGTTGATATTCCTCCATGGCTATCTTGAATGCGGCAGTGATGGGCACGGCAAGCAGCATGCCAACCCCACCCCACATCCAGCCCCAAAAAACAAGGGAGAACAACACCACCAGGGGACTAAGATCAAGACCGCGCCCCATGATCTTTGGTTCCAAATAATTTCCCACCACAAGATGAATGGAGACAAGCACTCCGGAGACGACCAGCGCCAGACCAAACGAACCGAACTGAAAAAGGGCCACGATCACGGGAGGGATCGTGGCAATAAGGGCGCCAATGTTCGGGATGAAATTAAGCAGAAAAGTGAGCAAGCCCCACAACAGGGGAAACGGAACCCCAAACAACCAGAGAGCGATGGCAGTCAATACCCCCACCAACAGGCTGATCAAGGTTTTAAGCCCCAAATACTCCTCAACCGCCAAGCTGATCCGAGCACCGATCTTGATAATTTTTTCCGCCCGACGCTTGCCAAAGGCATTGTGCAGCCTGCCTTGCAGCCCCTCACGCTCGGCCAGCATGAAGATCAAAAACAACACAACCCAGACGGTGCTTCCTAGAAAATGAAAAAAAGAGCCGCCTGCCGCCTGGAGAAACGGGCCCAACGGCTCCAGATTTTTACTGTCCATCCGTCCGAAAAAGGCGGACATCATTTCCTTGCCCTGCTCCAGCGACATACCGAAATACTGCAAGACACGCGCGGCATGTCCAGAGAGTTGCTCCTCAATAACCGGCATCTGGGCGACACACTCCAGAACATTCGCCTGCACAAGCCAGCCGACCAGATACATGCTGCCCAGCACAACCGAAACCACCAGAAGAATCCGAAGCCAGCCAGGAACCCCGAACCGCCGGAGAAATTCCAGGGGCATCCCCAAAGCAAAGAAAATAAGCAAGGACACACTCAGAGGAATAAAGAGGAAAGAAAGCGTTTTGACGATAATCGTGACCAGCACAACGATCACCAGCCAGGCAGCCACCTCCTGAATCCCTGCCTTCTCCACAGTTGTATCTTCTTGCTCCATCCACATGCTCCCCATTGTTGAATATCGATCAGAGACTCAATATCTCTCCCGGTTCCGGCAGAAAGACCCCTGGCAAACCGCTTTCCCGCAAGAGCCGTTGGATCGCAACATTTTCCAGCTCCCGCTCATAATGCGCGACATGCACTATTGCCAGCTTTCCACAGCCTACCTGCCGTGCCAGGGCGAGACACTCGCCAAGACTGCCGTGGTTGGCGGTCTGCCCGACAACCCGGTAGGCCTCATGCACTATAAGGGTGCACCCCTTTGCCAGTCTGGCTGACACCTGGGTAGGCCGCCCATCCCCACTGTAGAACAGCGACTTCTCGTCGGCACTCAACTTAAGGGCAAGGCAGGACTGCGAGTGCTCCGTGGCCGCCGCCTGCCAGAGAAACCCGGCTGCCTGCAAAGATCCGCCATCTTCCATCTCACGATACTGCAAAGCGTACTGCAATTTCTTCAAAAAAGAAGGATAGGCCAGATCCAGAACTTTTCCCACCTTCTCCGACAAACCGGGCGGCCCGACCAACAACAGGGGCTTGGTGCGCCCCATCTCCCAAAACCTCAGGAGCAGCAGGGGAATCCCAAAAAAATGATCCCCATGAAAATGCGAGATCCAGAGAGCGTCAAGCTGATTCGGATCGGAACAATCAGCAAAATATCGATGGGGGGTAGTAAATCCGCAGTCAAGTAGGATATAATGCTTCTTGCTCCCGCTTAAAACCAGAAGCGAGGTATTGAACCGCTCCGGGTCGCAGGCTTCGCCAACCCCCAAAAAATGAACTTTCATGCGCGGCGACCTTATTACCCCTTATCATTACTTGACCGGCATCATACCATGAATACCCTGATTGTTGCATGTTCAAGCTGTAAGACCAAGAATAAAATGGCCGCCAGCAAACAACACCGTGGCCCGCGCTGCGGCAAATGCCAAGCCCCTCTGCCCATGAGCGGTTACGCCATCCCGGTTGAACTTACCGACCAAGACGCCGCGCAGCTGATCCGCGAGGCCGACCTGCCGCTGATGCTCGACTTCTATTCGCCAAACTGCGGCCCCTGCCGGACGCTGGCTCCGGTTATAGATCGGTTGGCGCGACAATTTTTCGGCCGGGCGATCATCGCCAAGATCGACACCAGCACAAACCATCTCAGCGCCGGACATTACGGAATCAGGGGCGTTCCAACCCTTATTTTCTTTAAGAACGGCCAGGTTGTCGACCAGGTTGTCGGGGCATTGCCCGAAGACGCCGTTATCGCCAAGCTCAACAGTTTCATCCGGACTTAGGATCGCCGCCTTGCCAATGAGCACCCCGCAAAAAAAACATGAGCGCTTATGGGGCGCGTACCAGTCCTTGCCGCGCAAATCCCGCTTCGCCCTGCAAGCCTGCGCCCTGGCTGGAGAACCGGTCCGGGAAGCCGCCCTGATTTCCTGTCTGTTTCCCCCGGCAGCCACCCAGGTCTGGCCCACAGCCAGGGAAGAGAATCTCCTTGTCGCCCTGACCGAACTTGCCGAAAAAAATCTTCTGCACAATGACTGCACCTGCCGCGAGGAAATCCTTGAAATCGTGGCCCACGATGCCCGGAGGCAAGCGTATTTCCCCGCCCTGGCCGCCGCCATCAAGCAGGCCTGGCCAAACCCGGCCCCGGAAGAAAATCCAGAGCCGGATTCCCTGTGGCGCCGCTCCCTGCGAGACCTTCGCCTGAGCCTCCTGGCTGCTGACGAAACCGGATACAATCACAATCTCCTTTGCCTCCTTGAACTCCAAGAGGAGTTCCCCGACCGTTTTCCAGAAAACCCTTTGCTCACGCTTTGCAACAAGCCTTTTGACCCGTTATGGTTTGCCGGCCTTCCCCTGCATGTCCAGCTCTACGCCCTGCACCAGATATTTTTGGATGGACTCCTCCTTCTTACGGAAATCACCCTGCCTCTGGAATACCTGCAAACCAAACGTTTTCTCAAAGGCCTGCCCGCGAAAAACCGTGAGCCCTTCTCCTATCTGCTCACCTCCCACCTGCTCATCCGGGGACAAACCGAGGCAGCCGCAGCCTGGCTGAGCAGCAGCCAACAACAGGGGGCGCCACTGGGAGTGCCTGGCTGGCAGCGGTTTCTTGCCGGAGAAACAACGGCAGCCATTCTCTGCTACGAAGAAGATCTCGCCAAGATCAAAAAAGCCAACCAGAACGAACAGGCATATTTCACCGGGGTTGAAGGTCTGTTCTTTCTAATGGCCCTGCTCAAAAACGGAGACTACACCACCCACCAACAGGTCAGGGACATTGTCAAGAATATCGAGGATATCCAACCCCACAACCTCTTTCTCCCGGCCTACACCCTGCTCCTTGCCCTGGTGGAAGCGAGGGAAAACCGGCTTGATCTGGCCCGCGACCGGCTCACGGCGGTCAGCCTCCTGCCCCGGCCGCACAGCATCACCACGCTTTTCCTAGCCCTGGTCACCTACTGGATCGAAGGAAGGCCCAGCCCGGTCTGCCTGCCGTATCTGAAGGCCTTCCAGAAAAAAGCCGTGGCCCACGGCTACCTGTGGCTTGCCCGCGAATACGCCTCCTTGCTCCATCTGGCTGGAGAAAAATCAACGCCTGCAACCATCACGGACGAGCTGCGCGAAGCCTGCGCCCTGGTAACCACAATTACCCCGGAAGAACAATGGCAACGCGCCCTGCGGGCCCTCAGCTTCAGCTCGGCTCCGGCCCTGAGCCCGGCCAAGCCGGAAACCTCCTCACGACTGGCCTGGATGATTGATTACCACAGCGCGGATGGCCTCATCTCCCTGACGCCAAAGATTCAAAACCTCACCGCCCGTGGCCAATGGACCAAGGGCAGATCCGTGGCCTTAAGAAAACTGTTTCGCAAAAACAAGCCCGCTTTTTTAAGCCCGCAGGATCTCCTGGCCTGTGAAACCATCGCGGAGAAAAAAGACAGCCGGGGCGCTTATTTCCGCTTTGCCATGCCCAATGCCATGCTGGTGCTCATCGGGCACCCCTATGTCTTTCTTGCCGACTCGCCGAAAACCCCGGTGGAGATCCTGCAAGGCGAACCGGAGTTGCGGGTTGACCAACAAGGGGACTCGTTGCTGATCCAGTTCTCGCCATGGCCCGACAGCACTGAGGCAATAGCCGTCCGAGAAACCCCGGCCCGTTTCCGGATTTTTCCCATCACCGGGGACCACCGGCGGGTGGCCCAAGTTATCGGCCCCAACGGCTTAAACGTCCCCCTTGACGGTAAGGACGAACTTTTTGCCACCCTGGGCAACATCTCATCCTTCATGACCGTGCACTCAACCATCGAAGGAAGGTCCGTGGGCATTGCCGAGGCTCAGCCGGATTCGCGCATCCACATGCAGCTACTGCCCTACGGGGCAGGGTTCAGACTGGCCATGCTCGTTCGACCGCTCCAGCCCGACGGGCCATACCAGAGGCCTGGGGAAGGCCCCAAGACCATCATCGCCCACAGCGGCGGCATACGCACCCAGACAAAGCGCGACCTGGAACTGGAAGAAAAAAACGCCCGGTTTGTCGAAGAATCCTGTCCCATGCTGACCAAAGGCACCGACCTCGAACGGGAATGGCTGTTGCAAGACCCGGAGGAATGCCTGCAACTCCTCCTTGAGCTGCAAGGCTTGCCGGAGGATGTCCTCATTGAATGGCCAGAAGGAGAACGGCTCACGGTAAGCCCGCCCGCCGAGCTCAACCAGTTCCTGCTCTCGGTGAAGGAACGCAACAACTGGTTTGAGATGAGCGGCACCTTGAAGCTCAACGACTCACTGGTGCTCGACATGCGCACCTTGCTCGAGCTGGCCCAGACCAACAGCAGCCGCTTCATCCCCTTGGGGCATGGCCATTTTCTCGCCCTGTCCCGGGAGCTGCGCAAGCGCTTAGACGAGATCGCCGCCTTTGCCGAACTCAAAAAAACTACAATCCGCCTCCACCCTCTTGCCGCCCTGGCCCTGGAGGATTTCACCAACGGAGTAGGGGATCTGCACACGGACGAACGGTGGCGGGAGCAACAACAGCGGCTTAAAGAGGCCCAGGAATACGAGCCCAAGTTGCCGTCCACCTTCAAGGCCGTGCTTCGGGATTACCAACTCTCCGGCTTCAACTGGCTAGCCCGCTTGGCCAACTGGGGGGTGGGGGCCTGCCTGGCGGACGACATGGGGCTGGGCAAGACCATCCAGGCCCTGGCCCTGGCCCTTGACCGGGCTGCCCAGGGGCCGACCCTGGTAGTGGCTCCGACCTCGGTCTGCCCCAATTGGCAGGAAGAGGCCAACCGCTTT
>JAPLJH010000047.1 GCA_026388695.1 Deltaproteobacteria bacterium
GCGGTCATTGATTACATGCTGGCCAGCATTGCCAAATCAGCCCGGTAGGTCGTACAGCCAACAGGAGGAGAGCATGAAGGATGAAACCCGGTCCCTGAAGCGCAGACACCTTGTGTACTACCTTGAGGTCTACGATGATGACGCCAATGAACTTCTGGGGCATCTCGTCGATCTGACCACCACCGGCCTCAAGCTGGTGAGCAAGAAGCGGATTCCCACCAACCGGAAGTACCGCCTACGGATGATGCTGCCGGAGGGCTATTTTTCACAAAAAGATCTCTATTTCGAAGCGCAGAGCATGTGGAGCTCCAACGATATCAACCCAGATTTTTACGACACGGGTTTTGCCGCGCCGGAATTGGACCCCGCTACCCAGAACATCATCCACGATCTGGTAAGCCAGATCAGCTTTAACGACTAAAGAGACGCAGGAACGATGAATACCGTGCTCGACTGCCGGGGGCTGGCCTGCCCACAACCTGTGCTCCGGGCCAAGGAATTGCTCGACTCCCTGGCGCAAGGCGCAGTGGAAGTGCTGGTTGACAACGAGGCAGCGCAGAGCAACCTGGAGCGCTTCGGCAAAAGCCAGGGCTGCGCCGTAGAAATCCGAGCCTCTGAAAACACCCGCCACATCACGCTCAGCAAGGGTCCGCTCGGAGATGCCGCCAAGGCTGTGGCCCCGGAGGATTACCGTTGCGACCTGCCCGGAAATGGCCTGGTTATCGTAGTTCCCGCCGATACCATGGGAAGGGGCTCCGAGGCGCTGGGCGGAGTGCTCATGCGGGCCTATATCAAGACCATCAAGCATCTCAGCCCCTTGCCCGCCAAGATTTTTTTCTACAATGCCGGGGTAAAAATCACCGCCACCGAGTCCGACCTGATCGCCCCCCTCCGCGAGCTGGCCGACCTGGGGGTGGAGATTTACTCCTGCGGCACCTGTCTGGATTTCTTCAACCTCAAGGACACCCTGTTGGTGGGAAAATCCACCAACATGTTCGAGATCATGGACGCCATGGCCCAGGCCCACAAAGTAGTCAGCCCTTACTGAAGGCGGCCGCGCCCCCAAAATTATGCCCGACTTATCTCCCCCCATCTATCTCGACAACGCCGCCACCTCCTTTCCCAAGCCCCCGGAGGTAACGGATGCCATGCACCGGCTGATTCAGGAGATTTCCTTAAGCCCCGGCCGCTCGGCGCACCGTTTTTCCCTGGCTGCCAGCCGGGTAATCTTTGAGGCCCGCGAACTGGTCGCCGATTTCTTCGGTTGCCCGGATTCCAGCCGAGTGGTGTTCACCAGCAATATCACCGAGGCGCTCAATGTGGGCATTTTCGGGCTGCTCCAACCCGGCGACCAGGTGCTGACCACGGGCATGGAACACAACTCGGTGATGCGCCCCCTGCGCCACTTGGAAAAGGCCCGGGGGATTGGCCTTACGATTCTGCCCACCGACCCCACCGGGGCCATCGACCCAGGCGATATCCCCAGGCGGCTGAACGCAAAGACCAAACTCATCATCATCAACCATGCCTCCAATGTGACCGGAGCCGTGGCCGATCTTGCCGCCATCGGCAACCGCAAAGGTGGAGCGCTGCTGATGGTGGACGCAGCCCAGTCCGCCGGGGTTTTCCCCCTGGACATGGAAGCCTTTGGCATCGATTTTCTCGCCTTTACCGGGCACAAGGGGTTGTTCGGCCCCACCGGCACCGGCGGTTTCCTGCTCCGGGAAGGACTCCTGCTCCCACCGCTGAAGATGGGCGGCACAGGCAGCAATTCTGAGCAGGAAGAACAACCGCAGCTCATGCCGGACTGCTATGAATCGGGAACCCCCAATACCCTTGGCATCGGCGGCCTGGCCGCAGGGCTGGAATTTATCCGCAACACCGGCAGGGAAACGATCCGCCGCCATGAGGAGTTTCTCGCCCGCCTGCTGCTTGAGGGCTTGAGCCAGGTCAAAAGAATCACCGTGCACGGCCCACCGGCCAGCGCCCGCAGAGGCTCGGCGGTTTCCCTGACCATGGCTGATAGAAGTGTGGCCGATCTGGCCTTTCTCCTTGACCGCCAATACGGGATCATGACCAGGGCCGGACTCCATTGCGCACCCGCAGCCCACCGCAGCATCGGCACCTTTCCCCAGGGCACCCTGCGTCTCTCCCCCGGCTTTTTCAACACCGAGGCCGAAATCCAGACGGCACTCGCCGCACTTGACAAGATCAGCACAACGCCTTAAATCCATGCCACACGTTCATCACCTGTCCCAACGCGGCCACCCCGCTGTTTCAAGTCAACAAACACCAGAGGCTTTTATGAAAAGATATCTCCAGGCATGTTCCCTCATGATCCTCTTGCTTGCGGCAGTCGCCTGCGGCGACAAAACCACCCCGGAAAATAAACAGGCATCCGTGGGTTCCGGCCAGCCATCAATCTTCCGCTCCCTTTCGCCGCAGGAGGCGAAATCCCTCATAGAGACCCGTAAGGACTTGGTCCTGGTGGATGTCCGCTCGCCGCAAGAGCTGTACGAGGGCTCCATTCCCGACTCCCAGCTCATCCCCTTCACCGATCTCGCCCAGGGCAGAACAACCCTGCCCACGGGCAAGCCAATCCTGCTGATCTGCGCCGTGGGCGGGCGCAGTTATGCGGTGGGACAGTATTTTTCCGGAAAGGGCTACGGGGAGATATACAATTTGAGCGGGGGAATCAGCGCCTGGAAGGCGGCGGGGCTGCCTCTGCAACAGAGGTAAGAGGCAAATTCCAACGCGGTGGGCGATCTTGACTTAGGTCATGTATATTTTTTTCCTCCTGTGATACCCTGAAAAAAGTTGAGGGGAAACGCACACCAGGACAGGAGGAATCACGCCCATGGATTTCATCAAACACCTCACCATCAAAAGCATGTTGCGGCTGCTTGTCTGTCTGCCGGTGCTGTTTCTCGTCGTAATTCTCCTCAACAACAGCGCACAGCGCTACACAACCCTGCGGCAAGCCGCCGCCATCAAAGAGCTTGCCGCCATCGCGGGCTTAAGCACGGAGATTGCCCACGAGGCCCAGAAGGAACGGGGGATGACCGCCGGTTTTCTTGGCAGTAAGGGGCAAAAATTTGCGGACCGGCTCCCAGGCCAGCGCGGGGAAACCGACAAGCGCCTTGCCGCGCTCAAGGATTTCCTTGCCCATTCCAAGGCCGACAAGGCCGACCCTGCCTTGCACGAAAAATTACAAGCCGCCCTGGCCGGGATCGACAAAATCACCGCAATCCGCCAGCAGGCCGATGCCCAAACCATCGCCGGACCGGAGGCCATCGCCTTTTACACCGGGGTGATCCATGAATTCCTGACCACCATCCCCATGATCGCCCGGACCAGCCCAGACCAGGCAATCATGAAAGCGCTCACGGCCTACTACAACTTTGTCGAGGCCAAGGAGCGGATGGGCATAGAACGGGCGGTGTTGAGCAACACCTTTGCCAACGACAGCTTCGCCCCCGGGATGTATCGCAAATATGTGGAAATTCTCTCGGCGCAGAAGGTTTTTCTCGATAATTTCCAGGCCTTTGCCGAGGCTCAGGCCAAGGATTTTTACAAGGAAAAGATGGACGCTCCGGCAATCGGAGAGGTGGCCGCCATGGAAACCGCCGCCCTTGACAAGCACCTGGAAGGCGGCTTTGCTATCCAGCCGGAGCGTTGGTTTGACACCATCACCAAAAAAATCGAGTTGATGAAAGAGGTGGAAACCCAGCTCGGGTCGGACCTCGTTGCCATGGCGGACAGCAGGATGCAGGCAGACAGGTCATCGCTGGTCCTCACCGCCACCATCGCCTTGATCGTCATTGCCCTGAGCATCCTGATGGCCGCCTATCTTTCCACCCTCATCGTGGGCTCGCTGGAGCAGATCAGCGATGATCTGACCAACGGCGCAGCAGAGGTGCATGCCGCCGCAAGCCAGGTTTCATCGGTGAGCCAGTCCCTGGCGGATGGAGCCGGGAATCAGGCCGCCGCCATCGAGGAGACCTCGGCCTCCCTGGAGGAAATTTCCGCAGTCACCAAACAGAACGCCGACAACGTTGGCCAGGCCGAGGCCTTGACCCGCGAGGCGCGCAAAATTATCGACACGGCCAATGTCTCCATGGGCCAGCTCACCCTGTCCATGGGGGAAATCTCCAAGGCCAGCGAGGAGACCTCCAAGATCATCAAGACCATTGACGAAATCGCCTTCCAGACCAACCTGCTGGCCCTGAACGCAGCGGTGGAAGCGGCGCGGGCCGGCGAAGCTGGCGCAGGTTTCGCCGTGGTCGCCGACGAGGTGCGCAATCTGGCCATGCGGGCCTCGGAAGCGGCGAAAAATACCGCCGGACTCATTGAGGGAACCGTATTGAAGGTGCAGACCGGCGAAAAGCTGGTGACCTCCACCAACCAATCCTTCCAAGAGGTGGCCGACAGCACCGCCAAGATCGCCATGCTGATGAGCGAAATCGCCACGGCCTCGCGGGAACAGGCCTCGGGGGTCGGGCAGGTCAATCTGGCGGTTACCGAGCTGGATTCGGTGACCCAGCAAAACGCGGCCACCGCCGAAGAGGCTGCCAGCGCTTCCGAAGAGCTGGACGCCCAGGCGGAACAGATGAAGGAAACAGTGCACGCCCTGACCGCCCTGGTGCGGGGCAAGGATTGATTCCGGCTTGCAGGCACTGGGGAAGACCCAGTTGACAGGCCTGGGCGCAGGCGTGGCAGCGGGTGCAGTGACGGCCCTCCTCCTCGAAGAAAACCACCTTCATGGTCCACCGCACACGGAATAACCCCAGCGAGGGTGCCCTGCCAGGCCAAAAACCGCTTGGAGTCGAGCCGGGCTTGCACCTCCTTCTCCTTCAGCGTCCGCTGGAGCGCCCCCCGGAGGGGCGGCGCAGACCGGCGAGCATTTGAGCCACAGGTAGCACGGGATCCCTGATCTCGGTCAAGTCAATTCTTGTTGGCAAAAAATCCTGTGCTAAATTGTCGCAGAGGTTTTCTCTCCACTATTTTCCCGCATTTTTAAAAAAAATTGTGCGATGATATGAAATATCACCTTGTCTTCTTGCGCAGAAGCGACACAAGTGTTCCCCTTGTCTCCGACCAATATTATCGGGGATTTTGCCGATTTTGACTTAAGTCAATTCAGTTTTAAAAATAAACAAGTACTCATTTAGAAAAAGAAGGCCGGGAAGTAAGCAACCCCACCGATGGCAACAGCGACTGCCGGTGGCTTTCTTATTAAAAGGAGGGAGAAAGGATGGGATCAATGTTCACGGCGCAACGCATGAAGATCCTTGGCGCAGGACTCATTGCCGCAGCCTTATTGACACTCTATCTGATGGTGGGACCGCCGCACTTGCTGGCCAAGTCGGAATCACCGGATTTCTGCGCTGGCTGTCATGTCATGGAGAAGGAGTATACCGCCTTCATGCACTCCGGCGCACACCGGCGCAACAAGTGTGTGGACTGTCATCTGCCCAACGACAACCTTGTCCTGCATTACGTTTGGAAATCCATCGACGGCATGAAGGATGTGGTGTTTTTCCATTCCGGCCATGTTCCGGAGCGGATCACGCTGTCCGAGCATGGCGCCAAGGTGGTAAAAGCCAACTGTATCCGCTGCCACAGCCAATTGGTGTCGCAGATGGATACCTCGTCACGCAACTGCTGGAACTGTCATCGTCGCATTACCCACACCGGCACCGGTAGGATTGAAACACTCTGAGCCGTACCACATCACCCAGGAGGACTTGAGATGAAAATGAAAGTGTTCGCCCCCTTCATGGCCGCCGCCCTGTGCGGCCTTATGGTAACCGCCTGCGCGCCGCCAAAACCCGAACAGGTTAAAGGCGTGCAGATCCCGGACGGCACCATTGACCCGGCTGTCTGGGGCAAGGCCTATCCGGAAGAATACGAAGGCTGGAAAAAGACCGCCGAACCAACCCCGGCTGGAAAAAGCAAGTACAAAAAAGGTAATGACGGCGGCGTAACCTTCGACAAACTGTCCGAATATCCTTTTAATGCCCTGCTCTTCAATGGTTGGGGCTTTGGCATCGAGTACAATGAACCCCGCGGCCACTTCCACATGCTCAAAGACCAACTGGAAGTTGATCCGGCCCGGGTCAAGGCCGGTGGCGCCTGTCTGACCTGCAAGACCCCCTACGCCCCGCAACTTGCGGAAAAACATGGCGTTGATTATTTTTCAAAACCGTACAAAGACGTGCTTAACTTAATCCCCAAAGAACATCAAGAGCTTGGTGTTTCCTGCATCGACTGCCACAACAACAAGGATATGACGCTCAAGCTTTCGCGCGGATTTACCCTTGGTAAAGCGCTTGGGAAGCTGGGAGTCGATGAGAGCAAACTGACCAATCAGGACAAGCGCTCCTTGGTCTGCGCCCAGTGCCATGTCAGCTACATCGTCCAAAAGAACGCCGAGATGAAATCCCAGGATGTTATTTTTCCTTGGGATGAAAGCAAGTGGGGCCATATCTCCATCGAGAACGTCATCAAGAAGATGCGCAGCGACAAATCCTACGGCGAATGGACCCAAAGTGTAACCGGCTTCAAGCTGGCCTTTATCCGCCACCCGGAGTTTGAGATGTTTTCAAACAACAGCGTCCACTGGATGGCTGGCGTTGCCTGTGCCGATTGCCATATGCCCTACACCAGAGTAGGCAGCAAAAAGGTTTCCGATCACCGGATCATGAGCCCGATCAAGAACGACTTCAAGGCCTGCCAGCAATGCCATACCGAAACTCCGGAATGGCTGAAGGGACAAGTAATCGCTATTCAAGATCGCGCCGCTTCCCAGTTTGTCCGTTCCGGGTATGCCCTGGCCACGGTGGCCAAACTCTTTGAGCTGACCCACAAGGAGCAGGCGGCTGGCAAGGAGATTGACAAGGAACTCTACGACCTGGCCAAGGATCATTACGAAGAAGGCTTCTACCGCAACCTCTTCTTCGGCGCGGAAAACTCCCTTGGCTTCCACAACCCCACCGAGGCAATGCGTATCCTTGGCGATGCCACCATGCATGCTGGCAAGGCAGAAGGCTTGCTGCGCCAGGCTCTGACCAAGGCAGGGGTAAACGTTCCGGTCAAAGTTGACCTGGAACTAGCCAAGTACACAAACGACCGCGGCGCCAAGAAGTTGATGTTCAAGCCGGAGCAGGAGCTGAAAGACCCGTTCGGGCCACAACAGTAACAGAAGTATGCCAGACAATGACAAACGGGGTGATCACGCTTGTGGTCGCCCCGTTTGTGTTAGGTGCCTCGCGGTAACTCTCTGCGAGAAATTTTGTTACATACCATGCAACTCTCTGTTAACCTTTTAAGGTGATAAACGAAAAGGAGGAGAACCCATGAAAAAATTACTTGTGTTATGTGCCCTGCTGCTGGCCTGCGCCACCGGAATCGCCATGGCCATGGACCAGGCGGATATCGCCAAGCACGCTTCCTGCCAGTACTGCGGCATGGACCGACAAAAATTTGCCCACAGCCGGATGCTGATCGAATACGCGGGCAACAGTAGCGTCGGGCTGTGTAGCCTCCACTGCGCGGCTCTGGACTTGGCCAACCAGTTGGACAAGACGCCTGCAGCCATCAAGGTTGCCGACTATAACAGCAAAGAGTTGATCAACGCCGAGGCGGCGACCTGGGTGCTGGGCGGCAAGGTCAAGGGGGTCATGACCGGTCGGGCCAAGTGGGCCTTTGCCAGCAAGGATGAGGCCATGAAATTTGTCGCCGAGAACGGCGGGGAGGTGGTCGATTTCGAGGCCGCCATCAGCGCAGCCTATCAGGATATGTACCAGGACACCCGGATGATCCGGCAGAAAAGGCAGGAAATGAAGAAGATGAAGATGTAGCGGGGCTGGAAAGTCCCTGCTTGCTGGACAAAAAAAGGGAAACCACGACCAGCGTCTGATCATAACTGCCGTCTCATTTGCTCCCCGGAGTTCAATATCCATGGAGCAAATGAGATTTGGCTGTGACCCGGACGATTGAGTGCTTTCCTTACTTAAGACGCATGGAATTGGTGACCGATTTCACCCCTTTGACATGGCGGGTAATTTCGATCGCCTTGTTGATGCTGGCCTGAGAAGTGACAAAGCCGCTCAACTGAACCACGCCCTTGAATGTTTCGACATTGATCTCGCTCGACTTCAACGAAGCCTCCTCAAAAATTGCCGCCTTTACCTTGGTGGTAATAACCGAGTCATCAATATACTCTCCGGTTCCCTCTTGCTTTGACGTTGAGGCGCAGCCAAGAAAAGAAGCCAGTAGAATGACGAGAAAAAAACTCCCAAACAGATTGACCAGTTTCATGGATATCCTCCTTCAGAGTAAATTTTTCCTGATTAATATCTTCCTGCGCCACTACTCATCAGGCCCTCTTGCTTTTTCACCCTGGAGATAGCAGGGAAATTCCAAGTCGCAAGAGAATTTGGCTGCACAACTCAGGATTACATTGCCCGTGATTTTCATGCCCCAGGAAAAAAGCCTTCTGGCTCCGAACTCCATGCTCGAACAGATTCATACCCGTTTCCACATTGTTTTGGCCTCCTTTGCGAGTTAGTTTTCGCGAACCCTCCCTCCCAATAATGAAATAGTATATCACGGTTTGCTCGGATCAGACCCTCCGCAATTATTGCTGGGTTTAAAACCCCGGCAGACTGCGGAAATAAAAATGGGAGATCCTCACGGACCTCCCATTGATACGACATTTTTTCGTGCTACAGGATTACAGAATGGGCTTCATCGCCTCCATGTAGGAGCGCAGCTCCGCGCCGACCTCTTCGACCCCGGTGTAGCGGATCGCCTCATTAACCCGAACCAGCTCCACATTGCTCACCCCGTTGTCCTTAACAGCCAGACCCTTGCCGATCACGTCGGTGTCGATCTTCTTCATGAAGGCGGCCAGCATGGGCCCGGCCGCATGGGCAAAGAGGTAGCAGCCGTACTCGGCGGTGTCGGAGATGACCACGTTCATCTCATAGAGCTTCTTGCGGGCGATGGTGTTGGCGATGAGGGGCACCTCATGCAGCGACTCGTAGTAAGCCGATTCATCCTTGATCCCTGCGGAGACCATGGTGTCGAAGGCCAGCTCGACCCCGGCCTTGACCATGGCCACCATGAGGATGCCGTTGTCGAAATACTCCTGCTCGCTGATCTTCTTCTTGCCGGAGACGGACTTCTCAAAGGCGGTTTTACCGGTGGCAGCCCGCCATTTGAGGAGGTTTTTGTCGTTGTTGGCCCAATCCTCCATCATGGTCTTGGAGAAATGGCCGCTCATGATGTCGTCCATGTGCTTGGCAAAGAGCGGGGCCAGAATCTCCTTGAGCTCTTCGGCAAGATAAAAGGCCTTGATCTTGGCCGGGTTGGACAACCGGTCCATCATATTGGTGATGCCGCCGTGCTTGAGCGCCTCGGTGATGGTCTCCCAGCCGAACTGGACGAGCTTGGAGGCGTAGCCGCTCTCGATACCCTTTTCGATCATCTTGTCGTAGCAGAGCAAGGAGCCTGCCTGGAGCATGCCGCAGAGGATGGTCTGCTCGCCCATCAGGTCGGACTTCACCTCGGCTACAAAGGAGGACTCCAGCACCCCGGCCCGATCGCCGCCGGTGCCGCAGGCATAGGCCTTGGCCTGTTCCCAGCCCTTACCCTGAGGGTCGTTCTGGCGATGCACCGCAATCAAGGTAGGCACGCCGAAGCCGCGCTTGTACTCCTCCCGCACCTCGGTGCCGGGCGACTTGGGGGCAACCATGATAACCGTAAGATCCTTGCGGATCTGCATGCCCTCTTCCACGATGTTGAAGCCGTGGGAGTAGGATAGCGTTGCCCCTTTCTTCATCAGCGGCATGATGGTGGAAACCACCTTGGTGTGCTGCTTGTCCGGGGTGAGGTTGATGACCAGGTCGGCCTTGGGGATCAGCTTTTCAAAGGTGCCCACGGTGAAACCGTTGCCGTGCGCGTTCTTGTAGGACTGACGCTTGGTCTTGATCGCTTCCTCACGCAGGGCGTAGGAAACGTCCAGGCCACTGTCGCGAAGATTGAGGCCCTGGTGCAGGCCTTGCGCGCCGCACCCGACGATGACGATTTTCTTGCCCTTGAGTGCCTCAACCCCGTCGAACTCCGAGGAATCCATGAAGCGGCACTGGCCAAGCTCCTCAAGCTGCAAGCGCAGCGGCAGACTGTTGAAGTAGTTCTGTCCCATTGTCTTCTCCTTATCGTATTGGAAATATGTTTTTATTTCTTACTATCAGGCCATCATAGCGACATTTTCTGTTGCGTCAAGTGACTTGTTCGCGATATTGTATTGCTAAAATCGCAACAATTGGAGAGATGCCCATGGATATGGAGGAACTCAAACTCTTTCGCCACCTGGCCGAATCCCTACACTTCGGCAAGACCAGCCGCGCCTGCCATGTGACGCCTTCGGCCCTAACCCGCACCATCCAGCGCATCGAGGCGGAGGTGGGGGAACGCCTCTTTGACCGGGACAACCGCTCGGTGCGGTTGACCACCGCGGGAGAGGCTCTGAAACAGTACGCCGAGGAGACCATCGAGCGCTGGAAGGCGCTGAAAAATAGCCTTGCCAACTCCACCGCCCTGCACGGCGACATCTCTCTCTATTGCTCGGTGACTGCGGCCTACGGCATCCTGCCCGCCATTCTGGGTAGATTCCGCAAGGCCTGCCCGGAGGTGCAGATCAAGCTCCAGACCGGCGACGCAGCCCAGGGCTTGACCCGGCTGCGCAACGGCGAGGTGGAAGTGATCATCGACGCCCTGCCGGAAAAACCACCCGCAGGCCTGGAGTTCATGCAGATCACCGAAACGCCGTTGGTCTTCATCGCGCCGCTGGATTTCCCGGAAACCGTGGTGTATGAAGGCAAAGAGATCGACTGGCGGAAAACCCCGGTGATCATGGCCGAGCAGGGCTTAAGCCGAGAACGGCTCGACCGCTGGTTTGCCGCCAGAAAGATCCTGCCCAGCATTTACGCCCAAGTGGCGGGCAACGAGGCGATCATCGCCATGGTCAGCCTGGGCTGCGGGGTGGGGGTGGTGCCTCGCCTGGTGCTGGAAAAAAGTCCGCTGCAAAAACAGATCACGGTGCTCGCCATCTCCCCTAAGCTGGCCCCGTTCTCCTTAGGCGTCTGCACGGTGAAGAAAAACCTGCGCAACCCAAAGATTCAGGCCTTCTGGCAGATCGCCGCCTCACAGTAAGCGTGCGCCCCTACTGCTCCTTGTCCCGCACCGCGATTACATGCTGCTTGCCGCTCCGCACGCTCTTTTTACCGAAACTCTTGGTATCGCTCATGACCGCGCCGCTGCCGCAGATGTAAAAATCCCAGTAATTGGCCGGTCGGATATTGGGAAAGTAGGCGGCATCGACAAAGGGCTCCTCCTGATTCTGCCGCATGATCGACTTGATTTCCGTGTCATTGGGCATACGCCAATCGGTAAACCCCCCGAACTTGATGTTGTTCAGTTCGGCCGCAAAGACTTCCTTGGCCTCCTTCCAGGTATATTGATTGCCCGCATCATGCACCGAGCCGTCGGTGGTCTTCATCTCCCAAATGAGGCCGGTCTTGGTGTCCTTGACCATGGCCCAACCTGTCGCATCCGCGGCCAGTTCGTTGCCGTTGGCATCGAGCTTGACAAAGGTGTTGGCACCGCCCGCATCCGCAGCCCACGCCGAAGAAGCGGCACAAAGCACGCCCAGAAGAAGGAACAGCAGGCACCTTACTGTGTGGCGAGAAACAGACCGTAACATACACGCCTCCGCATTCTTGCTGTTAATGGGCAATCAGCCCCAAACGGTATTGGATAAAATTACTGTCCTTTTATTTACCCTACCGTTGCCCCATGCGCTTTGCCAGCTTTTTTTGCACCGACTGGCATGATGCCAGAGCCAGGTCACCCCCACAAAAAAGGATCGCCATTTTCCCGTTTTCCACGCACAATGGGGGTGATACCGTCAAAATCTACCATCCGGAACATCCGCCATGCTGACCAAAAACAACGTGATCCAGCTCTACAACGACGGCCTCGCCATCCGCTGGCGGCGGAAGAAACACCCCCAGCAACTCAAAGGGGAGTATGACCCGGCCGCCTTCGAGGTCAGCATCTACACCCAGCATCTTCTCTCGGAACACGACCGGGACATGACCCTGCTGCACGAACTCATCCACGCCAAGGACGACCGCAAGGGGCTACAACAACCGCACCTGTTCCCCCCGCGTGGAACAGGAGGCCGAGGCAACCTACCAGCGACGACCTGGGGTGCTGGCACTGATCAAGGAGCTGTACGGGATTTAAACCTCGCCATCAACACTGCACAAAAAAGGCGAGCCTCCCGCAAAGGGAAAGCTCGCCTTGATTTTTTCGACCAACTTGAATCTACCAACCTTTCGCGGCGTACCCCTCAATACGGTGAAAATTAAGGTAACGGTAGACCTCATCCGCCTTGGGGGTGACCCGTTCGGCAAGGATATTGTTGTATTCCGCCACGGTGGGAATGCGTCCCAACACGGCGCAGACTGCAGCCAGCTCGGCGGAGCCTAAGAAGACCTTGGTGCCGGTGCCGATGCGGTTGTCAAAATTGCGGGTGGAGGTGGAGAAGACCACGGCATTGTCGCGGGTTCTGGCCTGGTTGCCCATGCAGAGTGAACAGCCGGGAATCTCGGTGCGCGCTCCAGCCTTGCCCAGGATACTGTACACCCCTTCGGATTTGAGCTGCTCCTCGTCCATACGGGTAGGCGGGGCGACCCAGAGGCGGACTGACACCTGGGGTCCGTTGTCGAGAATCCTGGCCAGGGCCCGGAAATGGCCGATGTTGGTCATGCAGGAGCCGACAAACACCTCGTCGATGGCAGTACCCGCCACATCAGACAACAGCTTCACGTCGTCCGGGTCGTTGGGGCAGGCCAGAACCGGCTCGATGATCGTATTCAAATCGATCTCCAGCACTGCCTTGTATTCGGCGTCCGCATCCGGGGCCAGCAATTCGGGCGCGGCCAGCCAGGCCTCCATGGCCGCGATCCGGTTGCGGATGGCGGCGGCGTCCTGATAGCCTCGGGTCAACAAGCTTTTCAACAACACGACATTGGAGCGGAGGAACTCTGCCACCGGCTCCTTGTTGAGCCGCACGGTGCAGGCGGCGGCGGAGCGCTCGGCCGAGGCGTCGGCCAGCTCGAAGGCCTGCTCCACCGCCAGGTCCGGCAATCCCTCGATCTCCAGCACCGTTCCGGCAAAGAGGTTCTTCTTGCCCTTTTTCTCCACGGTGAGCAGCCCCTGCTGGATGGCCACCCAGGGAATAGCGTTCACCAGATCCCGCAGAGTGATGCCCGGCTGCATTGTCCCTGTAAAACGGATCAGCACCGACTCCGGCATGACCAGGGGCATGGAGCCGGTCGCCGCAGCAAAGGCCACCAGGCCGGAGCCAGCCGGAAAAGAGATGCCGATGGGAAAGCGGGTGTGGGAGTCGCCGCCGGTGCCCACGGTGTCGGGGAGGACCATGCGGTTGAGCCAGGAATGGACCACGCCGTCACCTGGGCGCAGGCTGATGCCCCCCCGTTCGCTGATGAAACCGGGCAGGGTCTGGTGGGTCTTCACGTCCACCGGCTTGGGGTAGGCGGCGGTGTGGCAGAAGGACTGCATAACCAAGGGAGCAGAGAATTTCAGGCAGGCCAGCTCCTTGATCTCGTCGCGGGTCATGGGGCCGGTGGTATCCTGGGACCCTACCGAGGTCATCTTGGGCTCGCAGTACATGCCGGGCCGCACCCCAGGAAGCCCACAGGCCTTGCCCACCATCTTCTGGGCCAGGGTGTAACCCTTGCCACTGTCCTTGGGAACCTCCGGCTCCCGAAACAGGGTGGAGGGCGGCAGGCCCAGAGCCTCGCGGGCCTTGGCGGTAAGACCGCGACCGATGATGAGATTGACCCGGCCCCCGGCCTGAACCTCGTCGGGCAGGGTGGCGGGGGAGAGGCTGAAATTGGTAACCTGCTGGCCGTCCCGACTGATCGTACCGGTACGGGTGTTGATGGTAATGATATCACCGGTCTCCAGGCTGGTCACATCGCACTGGATGGGCAG
Source organism: Deltaproteobacteria bacterium (assembly GCA_026388695.1). Lineage (GTDB taxonomy): Bacteria > Desulfobacterota > Desulfobulbia > Desulfobulbales > Desulfurivibrionaceae > Thiovibrio. The sequence continues at coordinate 14,092 of JAPLJH010000047.1, forward strand.
CATGCCCGAATCTTCGGCGGTGTTGAAGTAGATCGGCGCGATGGTGGAACCCATGACCACCCCGCCGGTGCGCTTGGCCGGCACATAAGGGATGTCGCGGCCCATATGCCAGAGCATGGAGTTGACCCCGGACTTGCGGGAAGAACCGGTGCCCACCACGTCGCCCACATAGGCGATGGGGTGGCCTTTTTGCTTCAGCTCCTCGATCTTCGGCAACGAGCCGGGCAAGCGGTTGCTCAGCATGGACTGGGCATGCAGCGGGATGTCAGGTCGGCTCCAAGCCTCGGAGGCCGGGGAAAGATCATCGGTGTTGGTCTCGCCCGCTACCTTGAACACGGTGACGGTGAGCTCTTCGGGCATGGGCGGCCTGGAAGTGAACCAGGTCGCCTCCGCCCAGTTGGCTACCACCTGCTGGGCGTGGGGATTGCTCTTTGCCTTGGCAGCCACTTCACCAAAAGAATCATAGACCAGGAGGGTAGAGGAGAGGGCCGCCACCGCAGCCGGAGCCAAGTCGACATCGTCCAACAGATCGATGAGCGGCTGCACGTTGTACCCGCCCAGCATGGTGCCCAAGAGCTGCACCGCCGCCTTCTTATCGATGAGCGGTGAGGCAATCTTCCCCTGCGCCACCCCGGCAAGAAACCCGGCCTTGACCTTGGAGGCCTCATCCACCCCCGGCGGCACCTGGTTGCTGATGAGATCCACCAGGGTTGTCTCCGCTCCGGCGACCGGTTTTTGCAACAACGCGATCAGGGCGGTGGTCTGCTCGGCAGAAAGGGGAAGGGGGGGCAGACCAAGAGCAGCCCGCTCGGCAACATGTTTTTGATACGCCTCAAGCATGGGAAAGACCTCCTTGCATAATAAGAAACCGGGTCGCCCGGTGATTTTTTTCAAACCAGATTCCTACCCTTGCTGGACGCGACCTGTCAAGGAGAACCTGAAGACTCGCGTGGAACGAAAAAAGCGGCAAGGCCGTGCAGCCCGCCGCTTACATTCTTTTGAGATATTTGCTCGTCAAGGGAAAAGCGTTCTGTCTCCCTGGGGAACATATTTTCTGAATATTTCTATGAGTTCTTTGTGGTCAGGAGTCAAACGAGCAACATCGAAGCGAAGGTTGTTGCAAAAGCGAGACGGGCTTTGTGTAAACCATACCCTTAAAAAGAGAAACCCATGAGACCCTCCCAATCGATAGCTGGTGATATTCGACCAGTCGCTTCGAAATCTTCGAACAAATCCGTGATACATGAAGCCATGCTCATCAAGAATAAAACGCGGCGATCTCCTCAACAATTGAGACAACGAATATGCTCCCATTCCCAAGGAGGCAAAAAAGAAAAACCCGAAAGAAAGCACATACCAGTAGCTTTTTCCCTCTTGAAAAAAAGCTCCCCCTGCACAGATTGGCACCACAATCATGAGGTATGCGATACTCGTTATTGCATCATGGATGCGTCCATACAACGAGACACGAAACTCTACTGAGGCGGGCCTATCAACCAAGGGCACGGTCATACTACATTCTTCCCGCCGCCATCAACCGCTCGATATCCTCACTGCCGATGGTTTCCTTCTCCAGCAAATCCTTGGCCATGGCCTCCAAGATCGCCCGATTCTCGTTGAGCAACCGGGTCGCCGTTTCCCTGGCCTCGGTCACCAACCCGGTCACAGCCTGATCGATGCGCACCGCAGTCTCCCCGCTATAGGCCTGCCGACTCCGCCCAGACTCATCGGGTCCGGCAAAGTTCATGGGACCGATGGCCTCGCTCATTCCCCACTCGCAAACCATCTTGCGGGCAATGACCGTGGCCCGCTCGATGTCGTTGCCCGCCCCGGTGGTCACGTCGCCGAAGACGATCTCCTCGGCCACCCGGCCACCAAGGAGAATACAGAGGTTATTCAACAGCCAGGAACGGGACTGCGAATGTTTTTCGTCGGTAGGCAACTGCATGGTCAGCCCCAGGGCTCTCCCCCGAGGGATGATGGTCACCTTGTGCACCGGGTCAGTGCCAGGCAGCAGCCGGGCGACCAGGGCATGACCCGCCTCATGAAAAGCGGTAAGCTCTTTGTCCTTGGCGGTGAGGATCATGCTGGTGCGCTCTGCCCCCATCATCACCTTATCCTTGGCCTTTTCCATAAGGGCCATGGAGATTCTGCCCACCTCAAAGCGGGCCGCCATCAGGGCTGCCTCGTTGACCATATTGGCCAGCTCTGCCCCGGAGAACCCGGGGGTACCCTTGGCGATGATCTCCATATCCACATCGGTATCCAGCTGGACCTTAGAGGCATGGACCTTGAGGATTTTTTCCCGGCCCCGCACATCGGGCAGGGGCACGATGATCTGCCGGTCGAACCGGCCGGGCCGCTTGAGGGCCGGGTCCAGGATATCGGGGCGGTTGGTGGCGGCGATGATGATAACCCCAGCATTGCCCTCAAACCCGTCCATCTCGACCAGCAACTGGTTCAAGGTCTGCTCGCGCTCGTCGTTGCCACCGCCGCTCCCGGCCCCGCGCTGGCGGCCCACCGCGTCGATCTCATCGATAAAGATGATGCAGGGCGCCTTTTTCTTGGCCTCCTTGAAGAGATCCCGCACCCGGCTGGCGCCGACGCCCACATACATCTCAACAAAATCCGAACCGCTGATGGAGAAAAACGGCACCTGGGCCTCCCCGGCAATGGCGCGGGCCAACAGGGTCTTACCCGTGCCCGGCTCGCCGGAAAGCAGCACGCCCTTGGGAATTTTGGCCCCCACCCGGGTGAAGATGCCGGGGTCGCGGAGAAAATCAACGATCTCGCCCAACTCGTCGCTGGCCTCTTCGATGCCGGCCACATCGGCAAAAGTGATCTTGGATTCCTCGCCCTCAATGAGACGGGCCCGACTCTTGCCGAAGGTCATCAAGCCCTTGCCGCCTCCTCCCTGCTGCTGGCGCATGAAATACAAGCCTAACCCGACAAGAACGATCATGGGTAGCCAGGAACCAAGAATACTCACCAGCCAATGGGGCTCTTTCTTCTTTTCCATCTGGAGGGTGATCCCCTCCTTCATAAAGGGCTTTACCTGCTCCAAACTGTCCGGCAACACGGTCTGAAAGCGGTTGCCCACCAGATCCTGGGCCTCGGCCACGTTTTCCTTGATGGTGATCTTACTCACCTTGCCCGAGTTGACGCTTTCCAGAAAATCGTTGTAACTGATCTGATTGACCGGCTCAGCCGTTGGATTGAAAAGATGGATCAGCAACAGACCCACCAGAGCGATAACCAGCCAGATGGACAGGTTCTTGTAAAATTGGTTCAAGGCGTACCTCCGGGTTGTTTTTCTACACTTTGTACACGATGCAGGGCAAAGGATGCAAGCAATCAGGCGGAGATTGATTGGTCGCCGGGCAAGCCGCCCAATCGGTCGATCTTTTTCGGCACCAGGGCGCTGGACATGAAGGCCGTGCAGAGCTTGCGCTTCTCAAAAGAGCACCCGGCTATGTTCCAGCAAGGGGTGTATTGCAGCAATTTGTGGATGGCGGCCAGGCTGATGCCATGCTCGTGGATCATGGTGCGCAGGCAGGAAACCCATTTCAGGTTATCCAGACTGTAATAGCGCCACTTGCCATGGCGGGCCGGAGCCAGCAGGCCGTCATGCTCGTACATTCGCAAGGTGCGCGGCGTTACCGCCAGCATCTCGGCGGCAGCGCTGATGGTGAAAACGGCCTGGTCATCGGTGAGCATGGGATGACTAAAGCTGGGCGAAGAGGTTTCAGATGTCATAGAGGCGTGTGCGTTCATGGTGTACTCTCATTATTAAGATAGTTCCAGGGGCATGGGCCCCTCGATTTTCAGGGAAAAAATCGCGATCATGGCGGGCAGGGCGGCAAAAGGACCCATGAGCAGTGAGAGGACAAAGGAGCTGACAAACCAGCAGGTTTCGGCTAGCTTGCCAGAGGCCGCGACAACAACCGGGGCTGTTCCTTTTTTTTCGCTGCAGAGTGTTTTTTTCATGGCCGACCTCCTGTCCCGGATGTCATGGGCGGCGCAGAATCATTTCATGCCCCGCTTTACTTTGGTATATACGCAAGGGCCATGCCAGAAGAGGCGAAATGGAAGAACATGGGAAGAGCCAGGATAATTTTTTTCACATAAAAACAGGCATATGCAAATCATGAAAAAATTATTTACATGGAAACATATAGCTGTATAACGAAATTAATCAGCCGCAAACAGGCTAACAATGAGCCCAACACCTGCCCGGGATGGATCATGTTGCGCCCAAAATACCCCTCCCGTTTTACTCCTAGAACATGACAGATACCAAACATTGCAAACAATGCGGCACCTGTTGCCGAAAAGGCGGACCAGCCCTGAGCCGGGAGGATCTTGCCCTTATCCGCCAAGGCCATATCCGGCACGATCAGCTGGTCACCATCCGGCAAGGGGAACTAGGGTACAACCCAGCCACCGCTAGGCTTGAGCCGGTGCCTATGGAATTGCTCAAGATCCGGGGACAGGGGAGTGGCTGGACCTGCCTGTTTTTTGCCGAAGCAGGCAACGCCTGCACCATCTATGCGCACCGCCCGGCAACCTGCAGGATTCTCCAGTGCTGGCAGCCCGAGGCGCTCCTGGCCACCATCTACCAGAATACCCTACGCCGCACCGACCTGATCAACCCCAACGACCCAATCCTTGCGGAGATCGAGCGCCATGAACAGGCCTGTCCTGGCAAGGAATTTACCGATCTGCTCGCCCAAGCCGACGGACCGGAGAATCTCGCCCGGCTCACCGAGCTGGTGCGCGCCGATCTGGCCATCAGGGCCGATGTTGCCCAAAAAACAGGGATTTCGCTGGAGATGGAGTTTTTTCTCTTTGGCAGACCGCTGTTCAAACAGCTGGCAGGGTCTGGGGTAGAATGTGTTGCGGAAAACGGGGGGATTCGTTTGCTGAGGAAACTCCCCTCGCCCACTCGTGGGAGAGGGGCCGGGGGAGAGGGTCAATGACCGCTGAAAAAGTGCTCCTCAATGCCAAGAAACTACGCGCCAACCAAACGGAAGCGGAACAGCGTCTGTGGTATCACCTGCGGGCACATCGTTTCATGGCTTTGAAATTCAAGCGGCAAAAACCCATGGGTCGCTATATCGTGGACTTTGTCTGCGTGGAACGGCAGTTGATTATTGAGATCGATGGCGGGCAACATGCCGAACAGGCGGGGTATGACCGGCATCGGGACGCGTGGTTGCGTGACCAAGGCTATACGGTATTGCGTTTTTGGAACCACGAAGTCATGCAACAGTTGGAAGGGGTGCTGGAACAGATACGGAGTACTCTCACCCTCTCCCCCAGCCCCTCTCCCACGAGTGGGCGAGGGGAGTAGGACCACGGCCCGAGCAACCAGGCCCTTACTTCACCTCACGCACCATGATCTCTTCGGACCAGTCGTTGTGCTCAAACTGCTCATGGTCCGGCTTGGGCGGTTTTTCCTCGGTCAGCCTCTGCTTCACCCACTTGAGCACCTGCTCGAACTCGGCGGCCATCTCGGCCATGGCGCGGCCCCGGTGACTCACCTTGTTTTTCTCCTCCATGGTCAGTTCGGCAAAGGTCTTGCCCAACTCCGGATAGAAAAAAATCGGATCGTAGCCAAATCCATCATCGCCTCGGGGTGCGGTGAGCAGCTCGCCTTCGCAGGTTCCTTCGTAGGTCAGGGCCGGACCGCTGGGCACGGCGATGGAGATGACACAGTGGAAGGCTGCCTTGCGGTTGGCCACCCCTTCCATGTCCTTGAGTAGCTTGGCGGTGTTCTCCACATCGCGGGCCTTTTCCCCGGCATAGCGGGCGGAATAGACCCCGGGCGCGCCATCCAGGGCCTCGACCGCCAGCCCGGAATCATCGGCAATGCAGGGCAGCCCCAAAACCTTAGCGGTAAAGTGCGCCTTTTTGTAGGCATTGTCGTCAAAGGTTGCGCCGTCCTCAACCACCTCGGGGATGGGACCAAAATCGGCCAGGCTTCGGATCTCCACCGGGAAATCCTTGAGCAGCTCCTTAAACTCCTTGAGTTTGCCCTTATTTGTCGTGGCCAGCACCAATATATTGAACATGATTTTTTCTCCTCTGGATTCAGGCTGCGTTGCGGTGACACAATGCTCATTTACCCGTATCCCCGTCGGAAGTCAAGACCGGGCCAGCCCCTGATTTTCCGCAGAAAATTTACGGCCCTTGACCTGGGTCAAGGTTTTCACGGACAATGTGGGATAGATTGCCAAAGAATCTCAACTCAGGAGGACGCCCCATGTCAGACCAGCATCCCAAGACCTACAACATTCTCCCCGGCCCGAAAATGGGCCTTGTCACCCCAGACTATCTCGAAGCCGTTGTTGCGGCGGTGCGCACCCACAACATCCCTCTGCTCAAGCTCACCTCGGCCCAACGGATCGCCATCGGCGGTCACACCCCCGAGGCGGCTGCTGCCATCTGGCAGGATTTCGGCCAGGCCGAAGGCCCAAAAAAACCGGTGGGCATCCACTACATCCAGGCCTGCCCCGGCGTGCACTGGTGCAAGTTCGGCCGCCAGGACTCCCCGGCCCTGGGCAAGAAGCTGGAGGCCCTGATGACCATCCCGCTCCCCGCTAAGACCAAGGTCGGGGTTTCCGGCTGCTCCATGAACTGCTGCGAGGGGTTTGTCCGCGATATCGGGGTATTCGGCAAGAAGAACGGCTGGACCCTGATCTTTGGCGGCAACGGCGGCGGGCTGCCGAGAATCGGCGACATCATCGCCCAGGATTTGGATGATGATGCGGTGGTGGCCCTGGCGGAAAAATGCCTCCGCCATTACGCGGCCAACGCCCGCAAGCTGGAACGCACCGCCCGCTTCATGGAACGCACCGACTTGGAAAAATTCAAGGAAGCGGTGCTGGGCAAATAGCCGTTACGCTAGAACCAGAGGTTGCAGACCGAAACCGCCGCAATAAGCCCGGCGGTTTCGCCGCAGAGCGCGGCGGGCAGGGCGTGGCGTGTGCGCCGGATACCGATGGCGCCAAAGTAGACGGCCAGCACGTAGAGGGTGGTTTCGCTGGAACCCTGGATCACAGAAACCATGGCGGAAAGCAGGCTGTCCGGCGATTGCTGGATGATCTCGCTCATGAAGGCAAAGGAACCGCTACCGGACAGGGGCCGCAACAGGCCCATGGCCAAGGCCTCGGCCGGCATGCCCACCGCCGAGGTCAGGGGCGAGAGCACGGCAACCAGAATATCCATGGCCCCGCTGGCCCGGAACATGCCGATGGCGACAAAGATCGCCACCATGAAGGGAATGATCCGCATGGCCGTAGTAAAACCTTCCTTGGCCCCGTCGGTGATGGTTTCATAGATCCGCACCCCCCGCAGATAGCCAAAGATCAGCAGCCCGGAAATCAGGGCTGGAATCAGCCAACTGGACAGGCTGTTGAGGCTGGCCGCAGAAAAGGCCAACGGCTCCGTCGCACTACTCAACTGATACGCCGCCCCCCCCGCAAAAACAGTAACCAGCAGCCAGATAAACCATTTCCCGGTCGTGCTCGGCGGGAACAGCTCCGGTTCGGCGCACTCTACCTCGATCTCTGATTCGCTTGCCTCATGGGTTTGCGGCACCACGACCGGTTCCTCCTGTCCGCTGTTTCTCCGGGCCAGCATCTTGGCTGCCACGATGGCCACGATGGTGGAGCAGGTGGTGGCGATAAGCGAAGGAATAAAGATGGCGGCCGGGCTTGTTGCGCCCGCAGCGGCTCGGATGGTGATCACTCCAAGGGGCAGCAGGGTGACGCTGGAGGTGTTGATCGCCAGGAACAGGCACATGGCGTTGGTGGCCGTGCCTTTTTCCGGGGCGAGCTTGTCCAGCTCCTGCATGGCCTTAATCCCCATGGGCGTAGCCGCATTGCCCAAGCCCAGGGCGTTGGCTGCCATGTTCATGATCATGGCGCTCATGGCCGGATGGTCGTGGGGCACGTCGGGAAACAACCGGACCATCAGGGGCCGCACCCACCGGGCGACAATGCGCATCAACCCTCCGGCCTCGGCCACTTTCATGATCCCCAGCCAGAGGGCCATGGGCCCGATCAGGCCGATGGCCAGGACCACCGCATCCTTGGCCGACTCGAACGAAGCCTTGGTCAGGGCGTCCATCCGGTTGGTGTAGGCGGCTGTCACCGTGGCCAGCACGACCAGGCTCAGCCAGATGATATTGATAACCGAGGCTTTCTCTTTCATATCTTCTCCCTTCTGCTTTACGCAAAAAACAAGGTACTCAAAACCCCAGCCAAAAAGCCAGGCTTTCTTTTTTCATTTTCACAAGGCTCCCGGCTCCATTGCGGAATCCTGCGCCACCGATGCACCCCTGCCTTTTCCTCGCTAAAAATCACCCACCCCTCGCCTCTTTCGCTTGCCAGAGTTGCTGAGGAAAATGTACAAGAAAAGTATCACTATCGATTCATGTTGCCCCCACTTCCAACCTCAGCGAGGCAAATGCGAGATGGCTACTCATTCCAGCATCCCCTTAACCGTCGGATTAATCCTTGCCCTCGCTTTGCCTGCCCAGGCAGATACCGAACTGGCCGCGTTAAACCTGGAGCAGTTACTCGAAACCACGGTGACCAGCGCCTCAAAGTACGAACAGAAACAATCCGAGGTGGCCGCCTCGGTCAGCATCATCACCCGCGACGAGATCAAGGCCTTCGGCTGGCGCACCCTGGATCAGGCCCTGGCCAGCCTGCCCGGCATTCACACCACCTACGACCGGCAATACTCCTACCTGGGCGCCCGGGGTTTCGGCCTGCCCGGAGATTTTAACACCCGGGTGCTGCTGGCCATCAACGGCAATCGCGTGAATGATTTGGTATACGACAGCGCCGCTTTCGGCCGCGATTTTCCGCTGGATATGGACCTGATCGAGCGCATCGAGTTCGTTGCCGGGCCGGGCGGCGCGGTCTACGGTCAGAACGCCATGTTCGGGGTGGTCAACGTGATCACCCGCACCGGGGCACAGGTTGACGGGGGCGAGCTGTCCGCTGGCTGGCAAAGCCCCCAATCGCTGGGGGAAGGACGCATCAGTTGGGGCAAGCTGCTGAACAACGGCGTCGATGTGCTGGTGTCCGCCTCGGGCATGCACGCACGGGGCGAGGATCTGCTCATGGACTTTTCGGGCGCTGGCTCCGGGGAGAGCCTTGTGGTCGGCCAGGATGGCGAAAAGGACAAGGAATTTTTTACCCGTGTCGGCCGCGGCCCCTGGGCCATGGATTTCGCCTACGGCAATCGGCGCAAGGATGACCCCACGGCAGTCTTTTTCTCCGATGCCCCGCCATCCGGGCAGTATCAGCGCGATGCCTATACGCTGACGCAACTGCATTATCAGGAGAACTTCATCGGCAACTCGCTCAATGTGCTGGGTCGCCTGTTCCTGGGCCAGCAACGCTATGACGGCCTCTTCACCTACACAGGCGCGCCCAATTACGCCACCGGCGCCAGTAACTGGCGTGGCGGTGAGCTGCGCTCGCTGTACTCGGGGTTCACCGATCACAAGTTCATGCTGGGGCTGGAATACCAGGACAATGCCCGCATCGACCAGACCAACGATGACCGCACCACCCCTGGCCTGGACACCGAAATCAAGGATTCTGGATATCGCGCCGGGGTCTATGCCCAGGACGAATGGCGCCTCTGCGACGCCTGGTCGGCCACCCTGGGCCTGCGGATGGACCGCAACGATATCACCGGCACCAAACTGAGCCCGCGCGCGGGACTGATCTGGCAAACCACCCCTGCAACCACGCTTAAAGCCCTGTACGGCCAAGCCCATCGCGCCCCAAATGCCTATGAACGGATCTACGACGATAATGGCGTATCGCAGGTTGCCAATCCCTCTCTCAAGGGCGAAACCATCGACACTCTGGAGCTGGTCATGGATCACCGGCTGGCCCGCGATTTCAGCGTGCGCGCCTCGATCTACCAGTGGATCATGCAGGATATCATAACCCTGGGTCTCGACCCGATCAGCGGTCTATCGCAATACCAGTCCGGCAACAAGATCAAGGCCGACGGGGTGGAGCTGTCCGCCGACAAACGCTGGGACTGGGGCGGTCGCGCCCGCGGCAGTGTGTCGTATCAGGAGATCGCTTATACCGACGGCACCGATTTGCCCAATGCCCCGCAATGGCTGGGCAAGCTCCTTTTCTCCAGCCCCCTGCCGTGGGAGGGTCTGCGTTTGGGCTACGAACTCCAGTACGATGCAAGCCGCAAGGCCCTCGATAATTCTTCCCTCGACGGCTACTGGCTTTCCCACCTGACCTTGCTTGCCGACAAGTGGGTCACGGGGATGGAGGTATCCCTGGGGCTGCGCAATCTGTTCAACCAGCACTACCAGCACCCTGGCGCCGACACCAACTGGCAAACCCGTCTGGATCAAGACGGGAGAAGCGCCTGGCTTAAAATGGATTACCGATTCTAATGTCTTCCTGTCGCCATCATTTTTCCGGCTGGTTTAAGGCTGGGAGAAAAACAGGGTTTCGCCTCCTTTTCTGGGTGCTTGGCTTGCTGTGCGGCCCGTCGCTGGCGCACGCCGAGACTCTGGCCGAGTATCAGATCAAGGCGGCCTTCCTGTATAACTTCCTGGCGTTCACCGAGTGGCCTGCGGAAGTGGGGACCACCATCAATCTGTGCGTCTATGGCCCAGACCCCTTCGGCGAGAACCTGGACAAAATGCAGGGCAAGAGCCTCGGCGCCCGCAGCCTGGCGGTGAAGCGCATCAACAGCGTGGATGGCTTGCAAAGCTGCCAGGTCGTGTTCATCACCCACCCGGTGATTGGCAACCTCCGCCGCGTACTCGACAACCTGAGCGATAGGCCGGTGCTGACCGTGGCCGATTCGCAAGACGCCGCGCTCCAAGGCGTCGCCCTCAACATGAGCATGGACCAGAACAAGGTGACCTTCGAGGCCAATCTGGCAGCCGCCCGCAGCAATAAAGTGAATCTCAGCTCCAAGCTGCTGCGCCTGGCTACCAAGGTGATCCAATAAAACCATCAACGCACATCCCCTTGCGCCGAGCATCTTTCTCCCGCTTGCCAGGACTACGGGAAAAGAGTAGAATTTTATTATTGCTTCCACAAGACATAGCCGCAGAGCCAAAAAGAGAGGTATAGCCATGGCAGCCATCCGCTCACTCCGTAGAAGAAAACGAATTTTATCCCGCACAGCGGTAACCGGTCTTGCGGCAATCTCCATCCTCATGGTCAGCAGCCAGCCCTGCTGGGCAGCCCGCCCCAATATCACAGCGCTTTCCCTGGAAGAGCTGCTTTCCGTGGAAATCACCTCGGTTTCCAAAAAAGCCGAAAAAGCCAGCGATGCGGCAGCCGCCGTTTTTGTGGTCAGCCATGAAGACATCAAACGCTCGGGCGCCACCACCATCCCTGAGGTGTTGCGCATGGTGCCCGGCCTGCAAGTGGCGCGGATAGACGCCAACAAATGGGCGGTGAGCAGCCGGGGGTTCAACGGCTTTTCCTCCAACAAGCTGCTGGTGCTCATGGATGGCCGCACCATGTACAACCCGCTTTTTTCCGGGGTCCTCTGGGACACCCAGGACACCATGCTTGATGATATCGAACGCATCGAGGTGATCCGGGGGCCGGGGGCCAGCCTCTGGGGCGCCAACGCGGTCAACGGGGTGATCAATGTCATTAGCAAACATTCGGCAGACACCCAGGGCGGGCTGCTCACTGCGGGAACCGGCACCGAGGAACAGGGCTTCGGCTCTGTCCGCTATGGCGCCAAGGTCAATGACCGCACCACCTACCGGGTGTACGGGAAAAATTTCTCCCGCAGCGACCTGGAAGCAGCCGACGGCAGCAATGCCAATGACGACTGGCATCAGGCGCGCGGCGGCTTCCGGTTGGACAGCGTCGCCACTCCCGATTCCCCCTATTCCTTCACCGTCCAAGGCGATGGATTCAACGGCTATTCAGACGCCACAACGAATATCCCCGACGCAGCAAGCCCGACCCTCTCGACCAACATCATCAACCCCAGCAATGTCAGAGGCGGCAATCTCCTGACCCGGTTGACCAAAAAAGAAAGGGACAACTCGGAGATGTCGCTCCAGGCCTATTATGATCGGGAGCGAAACAATGACCGGGTTTTGGGCGACGACCGGGGCACGGCGGACATCGAATTCCAGCACCGCTTTCATGCCACGGAGAAGCAGGAGCTTACCTGGGGCCTGGGTTACCGCTACAGCCACAACACCCTGGAAAACAGCCAGACCATCGCCTTTGCTCCGGCCAGCAGAAGCGATATGCTGTTCAGCGCCTTTGTCCAAGACGAAATCACCCTGGTCGAAGACCTTTTCCGCCTCACCCTGGGCAGCAAGTTCGAGCACAACGATTACACCGGCTACGAGGTCCAACCCAGCGGTCGTCTGCTTTATACGCCGCACAAACATCATACTTTCTGGGCCGCAGTGAGCCAGGCGGTGCGGACCCCCTCGCAAGCCGACCGCGATGTCCGGATAAGCAGTTCTCTTGTCCCCACTAACTTTCTCATCGCCGCTGGCCATCCTTATCCTTTTATGCCTAATGAATTTGCGGAGATTACCATCAGCGGAAACGAAGAATTTCAGTCCGAAAAACTCACGGCCTACGAAATCGGCTACCGGACCCAGGTTCATGAAAAACTCGCCTTTGACGCCACCGCCTTTTTCAACGACTACAGCCGATTGCGGACAATCCCTCTGGCAGGAGGCTCTATCATAACCCCTACTACCAATCCGGCTTATCTCTATCAACTCGACTATAAGGACGGCAATGGCATGGAGGGCAGCACCTACGGCTTCGAGCTGGTGGCCGACGCCAAACCCCTGGACTGGTGGCGGCTGCAACTGGCCTACACCTTCCTGCGCATGGATTTGCAGGAGTCCGGTCAGGGGCTTTATGCAGGCGAGGATGCCGAAGGGGAAAGCCCCCGCAACCAGATCTCGCTGCGATCCATGATGAATCTCAGCAACAACGTCACCTTTGATACCTGGCTGCGGTATGTGGATAATCTGCCGACCTATGGCATCGACAGCTATGTCGCGTTCGACGCCCGGATCGGCTGGCAGGTCAACCCCGCGCTGGAACTCTCCCTGGTGGGCCGCAACCTGTTGGATAATGCCCAGCCCGAGTTCGGCTCTTTGTACATCAACATCATCCCCTCGGAAATTCCGCGCAGCGTCTATGCGCAAGTACGCATGACTTTCTAGGCAAGGTCCATGACGACTGGTATTTCAGAGAGACAGACAAGCCCCGGCAGCACGCGCCTCTTCGCAGTGTTCGCCTTCCTGTGCCTCCTGTGCCTGCCTTTCGGCAAAGCATATGGGGCGGACTATGAAGAGTACGAACTCAAGGCTGGCTTTCTCTACAATTTTTTCAATTTCATCAAGTGGCCGGACCGCTCTTTTGATGCCCCAAACAGCCCGTTTATCCTGGTTATTGTCGGCGGCGGTGGCAAAGAACGCGCCATCGAACATGCCTTACAGAACAGCGTTATCGGCGCCCGATCCTTGAAAGTTATCATGACCAACTCCGTCGAGGATCTTGGCAAGGCACACATGGTTTTTTTCCTGGAGTCCTATAAAAATGCCGACCTGCCGAGGGTGCTGGCCCAACTCAAAGGAAAACCGGTGATCACCGTGGGTGAGGAGAAAAACTTCATCACCCTGGGCGGCGATATCAACTTTGTGCAAAAGGGAGCGAAGATCAAGTTTCAGATCAATCCAGGCTCAACGGAAAAGGCCGATCTCAAGATCAGCTCGCGGCTGCTTATGCTGGCCGTTGCCCCGGAGCAGTCGGCAATGGAGTACGACAAGCCTATTCGCGCCAACGGCCCCAATGCCATAACCTCGCGCCTGCGCCAGGAAACACCAGGGGAACATGGAATACTTTAACGCGCTTCCCATCAGGAAAAAACTCCTGCTGATAATCATGCTCGTGACCGGCGGCGTGCTGTTTTTTGTCAATAGCGTTATGTTTGCCTACGATTTCTACACCTTCAGACGTATCCTGGCAAAAAATCTGGCCGTACTGACCAAGGCCGTGGCCGAAAACGCATCCTCCGCCGTGGTTTTTTCCGACCCGGACGCCGCCACGGAAACCCTGCTGGCCCTTCACGCCGAACCCCGCATCCAGTACGCCGCGATCCTCACCCCAGACCAGCGAATCTTTGCCACCTATGGCGCGGGTGCAAACGGTTTTCGGCCGCTGCCCATCCCCCACAACACCCCGGTCTTTGGCGAAAACTCCGTCGATTTCCTCACCGAAATAAAACTCCAGGGCAAAACCGTGGGCCTGGTCTTTGCCCGCTCCGATCTCCACGACGAACAGGTTCTGATCAAACGCTATCTCCTGGTGGCCCTTGTGGTTATGGGCACAACCTTTTTTCTCGTCTGGCTCATCACGGGAAAACTCCAGCGGATTTTTACCCGACCCATCGAACAGCTTGCCACAACCATTCGCGGGGTGACGCGGGATCAGGATTATTCCTTGCGGGCCTCGGTGAAAAACAAGGACGAGATCGGCGCGCTGACCATGGGCTTTAATGAAATGCTCAATGAAATTGAACTCCGGGATCAGGCCCTTACCCAGGCGCACAGCGGCCTTGAAAAAAAGGTCGCGGAGCGAACCCACGATCTTGTTCTAGCCAAGGAGGCGGCAGAAGCAGCCAGCCAAGCCAAGAGCGAATTTCTGGCCAACATGAGCCATGAAATCCGCACCCCCATGAACGGGGTCATCGGCATGACCCAACTGGCCCTGCAAACCGCACTGGACGAAGAACAACGGGATTATCTCGAAACCATCGACCTTTCCGCCAATCGCCTCATCCAGGTCATCAACGATATCCTCGATTTTTCCAAGATCGAGGCGCACAAGCTGGACATCACCGCCAGCGACTTCAATCTGCGGGAAACCATCGAGGATACCACCCAAGAGCTGGCGGTTCGGGCGCAGGAAAAAAGGCTGGAGCTGTTGTGTCATATCGAGCCGGATGTCCCGGAGTTTCTCATTGGCGACGGCTTTCGCCTCCAGCAGATTTTGACCAACCTGCTGGGCAACAGCATTAAATTCACCGAAGCCGGCCAGATCTTCCTGAACGTCCAGCGCAAAGGGGAGTACGATGGGGCCGTTGAACTGCTGTTTTCCGTTGCCGACAAAGGCATCGGCATCCCCGAAGACAAGCAGCAAACGATCTTTGAGGCCTTCAGTCAGGTGGACAGCTCCATGGCCAGAAAATTCGGCGGCACCGGCCTGGGGCTCTCCATTTCCTCCCGCCTTGTCCATCTCATGGGAGGCCGCATCTGGCTGGAAAGCACTCCCAATGTCGGCTCCACCTTTTTCTTCACCATCCTCTGCCAAAAACAGTCCGGGGAACACGTCGTGCCGCAGGAATCTCCGGCCTTTCTCGCGGGAAAATCCGTTTTGGTTGTGGACGATAACCCCATCAACCAAAAAATCCTGCTGCAAAAACTTGCCCAGCTTGGCATGCAGGCGCAGGCTGTTTCCGGCGGAGCAGACGCGCTGGAGGCCTTGCAGGACCGCCTTGATGTCGCAGCGCCCTTTGCCCTGGCCATTATCGATATCCAGATGCCGGAAATGGACGGCTTCACCCTGATTGAAAAAATTCGGCAACGCCCTGGCCTGACCCAAATGCCGGTGATTGTTCTCACCTCCGCAGGTCTGCCGGAAGACAAGGAAAGAAGCATGAGCCTCGGGGTGCACGCCTATTTGCTCAAACCCTGTCGCCATAAGGATCTGCTCCGGAGTATCTCCACGGTTTTTGTACAACCGGAACCGACCGGGGCGCCAAGCGAAAAGCCACAGGCGGAAAAGAAAGAACGACTCCACATCCTGCTGGCGGAAGACAATCTCGTAAACCAGAAAGTGGCGCAAAAACTGCTGGAGCGAGAGGGGCACTCCGTGGTGATCGCCAATAACGGCCGGGAAGCCGTGGAAAAATACGGGGCCGAACATTTCGACCTGATCCTGATGGATGTGCAGATGCCGGAAATGGACGGCTTTGAGGCAACCGCAGAAATCCGCGCCCAAGAAGAGGGAACAGCCAGACACATCCCGATCATCGCCTTAACCGCCCATGCCATGAAAGGCTATAGCGAGCAATGCCTGACCGCAGGCATGGACGGCTATGTCTCCAAGCCCTTCACCATCAAAACTCTTGTGGAGCGGTTAGATTCCCTTGCTTTTCCCGAGCTCGGGAACAACGCCTGAGATTTTCCCCCTGTTTTTAACCTTGTACATTTTCGTTTCCCAGAGCATAATTCCGAGAATACAGTAAGCGGCGCGGCACCAGCCTTCGCGCAGATCCTCCTCAACCGATGCGAGGCTTTTCAAACAAATGAGCAAAGCGCCTCCCCTTAAACCAGCCGCCAACAGCCTTCCTCTCTCCATCGATATCCTTGAAATCGTGACCAGTCACATCGGGGCCGGACTCGCCGTCATCTCCCGCGACTTTACAACCCTCTGGGCCAACAAGGTCATGGAAGATATCTACGGCGACACCATAGGCAAGGCCTGCTACCAAACCTATCAGCAGCAGGAAGGCGTCTGCCCCTGGTGCGGGGTCCGAGAGGTTTTTGAGCAGGGTCTGGAACGGGTAGCCAGGGAGGTAGCGAGCCGTAATAAAAACGGCGACCTTATCAATCTCGAGATCATCGCCACCCCGATCCGCGACGCACAAGGGAACATCACCGCAGCCCTGGAGCTGGTCCTGCCGATAACCGAGCGGAAACAGCACGAAAAGATTCTGACCGAGTTGCTCGCCTTCTCGCAAAGCCTGGTCAGCACCGTTGAGCTGAACAGCCTGTACCGAAAGGTCACCAGCCTTTCAAAAGAATTGCTCCGTCTTGATTTCTCCACCCTGATGCTGATGAGCGATGACCAGAGCGGTCTGGTTATCCGCGACACCCTGGGGTTTCCGGAGCAGACCATCGGCCATTATACCCTGCTCAAGGGCCAGGGCCTCTCCAACCATGTGGTGCTTACAAAAGAACCTGCAGTGGTGGCCGATTTCCAGACGGAAACCCGGTTTGAGATTCCATCCCTGGTTGTGGAAAAAAATATCCGCTCCGCGCTTTGCGTGCCCATGATGCTGGGTGAAAATGTCTTTGGGGTGTTGATCGGCCATACGCTGAAGCCCCGGGTATTCAGCGAAGAGATGATCAGCATCTATCAAAGCTTTGCCAACCAGGCGGCGATAGCGATCAAGAACGCCCAGCACATGCACTCCCTGCATGCCTCGGAAAAAAAATTCCGCACCCTGTTTGACAACACCAACGATGCTATCCTTATCTATGCCTTAAACGGGCGGCTCCTTGAGGTGAACCACGCCACCTGCAAACGCCTGGGTTACTCGCGGGAAGAACTCCTCGCGATGCCTCTCTCCCAGCTCGTTGCCCCCCCCTATACCGCCCTGGTCAAAGACCGCATCGAGCTACTGAAAAAGGACGGCACGGCCATCTTTGAGTCCGCCCATCGCAAAAAAGATGGCTCCATTCTCCCCATTGAGCAGAGCTGTAGCCTCATCGATTATGACACGCAAACGGCAATCCTCTGCGTGGCTCGAGATATCTCGGAGCGGAAAAAGTTTGACGAGGAACGCCTCCGAACCCAGAAGCTGGAATCCCTCGGGGTTTTGGCCGGGGGTATTGCCCACGACTTCAACAATCTGCTCACCGGCATCCTTGGCAATCTCTCCCTGGCCCAGGCAGACCTGCCAGCCACCGGCACGGTGTCCCAGCGACTGATCGAGACGGAAAAGGCCGCCCTCCGCGCCAGGGAGCTGACCCAGCAACTGCTCACCTTTGCCAAGGGCGGAGCGCCCGTTAAGACAGAAACCTCCCTGGCCGGGCTCATCCAGGATGCCACCGGTTTTGCCGTCCGCGGCACCAAAGCGGTGTGCGAATACGATTGCGCCGAAGATCTCTGGCTGGCCGAGGTGGACAAGGGCCAGTTGGGCCAGGTTTTACAGAATCTGGTGATCAACGCGGTCCATGCCATGCCCGAGGGGGGCGCCATCCGCCTTACGGCCAGCAACCTCACCGTCGGCCCCGGCAAGCTGCCCCTGACGCCGGGCAAATATGTGCTGATCACCGTTCGGGATCATGGCCTCGGCATTCCGCCGGAACATCTGGCCAGGATCTTTGATCCCTATTTCACCACCAAGCAGAGCGGCAGCGGCCTGGGATTGGCGGTGGTCTATTCCATCATCGCCAACCATGCGGGCCACATCACCGTGGAGTCGGAACTGGGCAAGGGCACGGCCTTTTCCATCTATCTCCCTTCCACCGGAAAATCGCCCCTGGCGGAAGAGCCCGCCGAAGTAACGGCCCCGTTGCACAAAGGCCAGGGCAAGGTTCTGGTAATGGATGACGAAGAACTCATCCGCAATGTTTCCACCGCCATGCTCAGGCAGCTGGGCTATGAGGCCCACACCGCCAATGACGGCGAAGAAGCCATTACCCGCTACCTCCAGGCCCAAAAGGACGGACAGCCCTTTGACCTGGTAATCATGGATCTCACCGTGCCCGGCGGCATGGGAGGCAAGGAGGCCATTGCCCACCTCCGCCAGCTTGACCCCCAGATAAAAGCCGTGGTCTCCAGCGGATACGCCAACGACCCGATCATGGCCAATTTCAGCAAATACGGCTTTTGCGGGGTTGCGCCCAAGCCTTTCGGCCTCCAAGAGCTCTCTGAGTTATTGCAAATGATTTTAGGTGGTTAGACGTCACCCTCCGGCCAGCCCCAAGTCGCCAGCACGATTCCCACCCCAAATAACAGCAAAAATATACACAAAAACAACGAGTTAAAAAAAGTTCGCACTCTGCTTTTTTTCTTGACACTTTTCTCCGCAATGGGCATAAACTGGTTCAGTCATGTATGCAGATCCGCGTGCGGATCTCAGCGGTATCGTTTTGAAATTCTTTGACCTTTTTACGGGTTTCATCAGTCAGCAAGGAGAAGAGCGATGCAACAAAAGGTTGTCCATCTTGAGGAGCAAGAGGAACCTCCAGGGTGTAGCCCCACCAGCCCAGCCTTTCCATTTTCCGGCCAAGTTCCCCCCCTCACCTTCCGCCAAAAACATTTCCCCTCCGCCACAGATGATGATTGGCACGACTGGCAGTGGCAACTCCGCAACCGCATCACCAACCTCAAAAAACTCGGCAAGCTCGTAGACCTCTCGGACAGCGAGCGTCAGGCCATGGCCTTCAATGGCGCCACTCTGCCCCTGGCCATTACCCCCTATTACGCCAGCCTCATTTCCCCTGACGACCCAAAGCAGCCGCTGAGGCGCACCATGGTCCCAGTGGTCAACGAACTCCTGGTTTCCCAGGGCGAGGAACACGATCCCTTAGGCGAGGACAACCATAGCCCGGTGCCCGGCCTGGTGCACCGCTACCCAGACCGCGTCCTCTTTCTGGTCACCGACTACTGTTCGAGCTACTGCCGCTACTGCACCCGCTCCCGGATGGTTGGCCGCCGCAAGAGCCACAGCCCGGCCCGCTGGCAAAAAGCCATCGCCTACATCGCAAACAACCCGGCCATCCGCGAAGTGGTCCTTTCCGTCGGCGATCCGCTGACCATGGCCGACGAACAGTTGGACTGGCTGCTTGGCCGTCTGCGCCAGATCCCGCACGTAGAGATGATCCGCATCGGCACCAAGGCCCCCATGGTCCTGCCCCAGCGCATCACCCCTGCGCTGGTGACCATGCTCAAAAAGCATCACCCGCTGTGGATGAGCATCCACTGCACCCACCCCGACGAACTGACCCCGGAAGCGACCAAGGCCTGCGCCATGCTCGCCGACGCCGGCATCCCCTTGGGCAGCCAGACCGTGCTCCTCTCCGGGATCAACGACTCGGTGGAGACCATGCGCAAGCTCATGCACGGCCTGGTCAAGATCCGGGTCAAGCCCTATTATCTGTACCAGTGCGACCCAATCATCGGCTCGGCCCATTTCCGCACCCCGGTTTCCAAGGGGCTCGAGATGTACCAAGGGCTGCGCGGCCACACCTCCGGCTATGCCGTGCCCAACTATGTGATCGATGCGCCTGGCGGCGGCGGCAAGATTCCGCTCATCCCGGAAACCGTGGTCGGTCGTGAGGGCAATGATCTTTTGATTCGAAACTACGAAGGCAAGGTCTACCGCTACCCCGATGTGATCGGCGCGGCAAGGTTGAATTAGCGGCCGCTTTATATCAAAACAACAACACCCTGGATTTCGCCGAGGTGTTGTTGTTTTTTGTAAAACCATCGGCTTGCAGTATGGGAGACTATGCAGGAAAACACGAAAAATTGGAAGGACTGTAGCTGGGCCGCTGGTGTTAGAAAAATAAAAAACTACATCCCCCTTGTTCCGGGAAGCGAGATTGAGACACCAACTACTCAGCAACGCGCTTTTCGCATCTCCTGCGCCATTGGCTGGACGGTAGCAGCCTTCCTCATAACCATCATCTTCAATATAATATTTTTCATTTTCGTGGAGTTCAGGCTCACGTTCTGGATCTCGTCTTGGCTGCGGGTGCCGCTCTGGAGCGTCTCCGAGTATGGATGCTTGATGGTGGGTTTGCTCTACATCGCGGGAAAAGAATTCACGGGGCCGTTAGTTCTGCTCTTTGCTACAAGACGCGCTCGCTGGCTGCACCGCTCGATGATTTGGGTTCTGGCGGGCACAGCGACATGGGACATGATTTCTGCTCCGCTGGCGCTAGTTAGAAGCGACCTAATAGCAAAGAAGTACTTCTTCTACGATTTTGCGTCTGCGGGCGCTTGGAAGCTCTCCGCTTCGTTACTCCTTGGAGCAGTATGCCAGTTTGCTGCCATCGCATTGCATCTGTTTTTAGAACGGAGACGTGGCCTTAGAAAATCTGGTCGAATATCCATGGAGAAAATCATTATTCCAATAATAATTGGTTTTTCTGTTTATTACGGATATCAGAAATATTTTTCGAACCACCTCGAGGAGCTGTACGGCGAATGGCATGCCGATCTTGGTGCCAAAGCAACAGGCAAGCCCGTAGCCAAACCAATCGCAAAAACCACCACCCCCGATGGTTTGTCTCCTGTATCGCCATTGCCGGGCTGGAAAATGCAGGAGTAGGTCACGCTTCTTGATGCCCACAAACTCGACTTAAGCCGTTAACGCTTGATTTAGAAAATGAAATTACAGACAAGGAAACCACCATGTTGATCGGAATAACCTACGACCTACGGAGCGATTATCTGGCCGCGGGCTACGGGGAAGAAGAAACCGCCGAGTTCGACCGGGAATCGACCATCGCGGCCATTGACAATGCCCTGCGGGGCATGGGCCACGAAACCGTGCCCATCGGCAACTTCATGGGCCTCATGCCCCGGTTGCTTGCCGGCGAACGCTGGGATCTGGTCTTTAATATTTGTGAAGGATTATATGGCTTTGGCCGGGAAGCCCTGGTCCCAGCCCTGCTGGAAGCACACCGGATTCCCTATGTCTTTTCCGATCCCCTGGTTCTGGGGCTGACCCTGCACAAGGGGATGAGCAAGCACGTGGTCCGGGATCTGGGCATCCCCACTCCCGCCTTTGTCGTGGTGAAAAGCGCGGCGGATGTGGCCGAGGTGGCGCTGCCGTATCCGGTTTTTGCCAAACCCGTGGCCGAGGGCACCGGCAAGGGTGTGACCCCGGCCTCAAAGATCAGCACTGCCGAAGAGTTACACGTGGTCTGCGCCGATCTTTTGCAAACCTTCCACCAGCCGGTGCTGGTGGAGGCCTATCTGCCGGGCCGGGAGTTCACCGTGGGCATCGTGGGCAACGGCCCGGCAGCCCGCAGCATCGGTATCATGGAGGTGGTGCTTTTGCCCAACTCCGAACCGGAGGTCTATTCATACCACAACAAGGAATTCTGCGAAGAGCTGGTGGAATACCGCAAGGTGGACGATGCCGAGGCCCGGCAGGCGGAAGCAACCGCCCTGGATGCCTGGCATGCCCTGGACTGCCGCGACGGCGGTCGGGTGGACCTGCGTTCCGACGCCAACGGCATCCCAAATTTCATCGAGGTCAACCCCCTGGCCGGTCTGCATCCCGAGCATTCCGACCTCTGCATCATCGCCACCAAGTACGGCATCTCCTACCAGGAGCTGCTCAACGAGATCGTGGCCGCCGCCATTACCCGGCTCGGGCTTGAGGTATGAGGCTGCTGAAGGTCGGCATCATCCACAACGAGCCGATACCAAAGGGCGAACCGAACTGGGAATCATCCGCCGATGTCCTAGCCCAGGTAGAGGCCATCGAGGCCGCGCTCACCGAGCTGGGCCAGCCCCATGTCCGCATCCCCTTCAGCCGCGATCTGGGCCGCTTTGTCAACCAGATACAGGCAGCAGGGGTCGGGATCGCCTTCAACCTCTGCGAGTCGGTGGACGAAGATCCGCTCCTCATCGGCCATCCGGCCGCAGTGCTTGAGCTGCTTGGCATTCCCTTCACCGGCTCCTCGGCCATGGCCCTGCTGCTCTCCACGGACAAGCTCACGGTGAAAAGGCTGCTCGCCGCCTCTGGTCTGCGCACCCCGGCATTTTTCCTCTACGAAGGCGGCGAGGTGCTGCGGCCTGCCGGACTCAACTTCCCGGTGATCCTCAAGCCCCGCTTCCAGGACGCCAGTATCGGCATTGAACAGGAATCGGTGGTGGAAGAGAGCACCGATCTGCTGCCCCGGCTGGAAGAGCTCTACGCCCGATACGGCGCTATCCTGGTGGAGGAGTATGTTGTGGGCCGGGAGTTCAATGTCTCCGTTTTCGGCTATCCCCACCCCCGGGTCATGCCCCTGGCGGAGATCGATTTCTCCGAATTTCCCGCCGACCTGCACCGGATCGTGAGCTACAAGGCCAAATGGGACGAGGAATCGTTTGAGTACCAGCATACCCAGCGGATTTTTCCGGACAACCTGCCAGAATCCTTACAACTGACCATGCGCCGCATGGCCCAGGACTGCTTTCAGCTCTTTGCCCTGCGCGATTACGCCAGGGTTGATCTGCGCCTTGATCAGCAAGGCCGCCTTTCCATCCTTGAAATCAACGCCAACCCCTGCCTGAGCCCGGACGCCGGTTTTCCCGCAGCCGTGGCCGAAAGCACGATGAGCTACACGGAGATGGTCGGGGAATTTATCCGCCTGGTGTCTCTGCGGGTCGCCGTATGATCACCATCCGACCCCTTGCCGCAGAAGACCGCAGCCAGCTGCTGGAATTGGTGCGTCTCCAGGATAATTTCAATGCCCAAGAGGTGGAAGTGGCCATTGAGGTCATCGACGACACCCTGGACCCGGCCAAGAACGATTATTCCGTCCTTATCGCAGTGCGCGAAGACCAGGGGGTGGTGGGTTTTATCTGCTACGGCGAGATCCCCATGACCGACCGCCGCTTCGACCTGTACTGGGTAGCGGTGGACCCAGCCTTGGGCAGGCAGGGGGTGGGTCGGCTGCTGCTGGCCCGGATGGAGGCGGAGCTACGCGCCCAAGGCCCGGCCAAGGTTTACGTAGACACCTCCTCCACGCCGGGCTATGATCGGGCTCGCAGCTTTTATGAGAAAAACGGCTACCAGGTGGCCTGCGTTCTCCATGATTTTTACCGAGACGGCGACGACAAGGTCATCTACCTCAAGGAGTTGTGACCATGTTCAGAATCCGCCGGATCTACGACGACACCTTGGCCATCGACCGGGAAACCATCGATCAGGTGCAACAGATCCTGCGCAGCCAGTTCTCGGCGATATCGGAAAACGAGATCAATAGCCTGGCCCAAAAGCTCTCCAACCCCTTAAAATATCGCTTCCGCACCATCCTCTTCGTTGCCGACGATATGAAGCCCCGGGTCAAGGGCTTTGCCCTGCTCAATCATGCCCCGGATCTTTCCTTCTGCTTTCTCGACTTCATCTCGGTGGACCCGAAGGCTGCGGCCAGCGGAGTCGGCGGTGCCTTGTACGCCCGGGTTCGGGAGGAGGCCCGCTCTCTGGGCAATGCCGGAATCTTCATGGAGTGCCTGCCCGATGAGGTGAAGATCTGCCGCGACCCAGCCACGGTCAAACAAAGCCGGGCCCGGCTGAGGTTCTACGAGCGCTACGGAGCCTTGCCCATCATCAACACCGCCTACGAAACACCGCTCAAGCCCGAGTACGATTGCCCGCCCTATCTGGTCTACGACGATCTCGGCACCGGCAAGCCCCTTGCCAGGGAGAGGGTCCGCGAGGTGGTCCGCGCCATCCTCATCCGCAAGTACGGCAAGGATTGCCCCGCAGGCTATATTGATATGGTGGTGGAATCCTTCCGCGACGATCCGGTCCTGCGCCGTCCGCCCCGCTATATCAAGACCGAGCCGATCAAGGTGCATCCGGTCAAATCCCTGGAAAAATTGATCGCCCTCATCGTCAACGAAAAGCACGATATCCATCATATCCGGGAACGGGGCTACGTGGAGGCGCCGGTGCGCATTGCCTCCATCCTCAAGGGGATCGAGCCCACCGGCCTGTTCGAGCGGCTGCCGACCCGTCATTTTTCCGAGCGG
>JAPLJH010000071.1 GCA_026388695.1 Deltaproteobacteria bacterium
ACCGGAAAAACCGACAAGAAATGCAAGGAATGTATTGCCCATTGTCTTGAAAAATAGCAATGTGGCTGGCGGGAATACAAAGACACAACAATCAGGAGAGACAAGACACATGGACGGCATATATTCTGAAGGCTGGTTTACACACCCCAATCATGGACTGATCAGGGTTTTCAACAAAGGCGGGGAATGGCTCTACCTATGTTACACCCAGAACGGACAGAAGGCGGTCTCAAAAGAACGCCCTCTGGATAGCTGGACCTGGGCCTTAAGCGATACCGCACCCCAAGATTTCGGCCCAGGCTGAGCAAGCACGGGCACCGCATCTGCGGCACGCTGCAATCGCTTACAGTTTTTAGGCAGAGTGCCGCTTCTAAAATTCCCCTGACCACTTACCAGCCCAAACCGGTCGACGCTACGAGAGTTTCCCCAAAGCCGTTGCCAGCCGCTTCATTCCTTCTTCGATGGTCCCCATGGCCGTGGCGAAGGAGAAGCGGATAAAGGCATCCGCCCCGAAAGCCGCCCCCGGCACCGTGGCCAGCAAGGCCTCATCCAACAGATAATCCGCCAGATCAACCGAGTTCGCCATCACCTTACCATTGAAGTTTCTGCCATAGTAGGCGGAAACATTAGGGAACACGTAGAACGCACCCTTGGGTCGTACACAGGTCACGCCGGGGATATTGCCCAGGGCACTCATAATGAAATCAAGCCGGGGCACAAAGGCGTCGCGCATCATGGTTGGGAAATCCTGCGGTCCGCTCACTGCGGCCAGCGCTGCCTTTTGGGAGATGGAGCACGGGTTGGAGGTGCTCTGGCTCTGGATCTTGTTCATGGCCGCGATCATCTGCTTTGGCCCAGCGGTATAGCCGATGCGCCAGCCGGTCATGGCAAAGGACTTAGACACGCCGTTGAGCACCAGGGTCTGGGCGGCAAGCCGCTTGTCCACATCGAGAATATGCGGCAGCTTGCCGTCGCCATAGACAATGGTGTCGTAGATATCGTCGGAGATGATCAGCCAGTTGTTGGCCAGGGCCAATTTTGCTACGGCCTCAAGGGCCTTGGCGGAAAACACGGCACCGGTGGGGTTGGAGGGGCTGTTGAGGATAATGGCCTTGGTTTTCGAGGTGGCGTAGCGGGTGAGCAGCTCTTCACTCAGGTCAAAATCGTTGGCCTCGGAAAGCGGCACCTCCACCGGGGTGGCACCTGCCAACAGGACGATGGGCGGATAGGACACCCAATACGGAGTCGGGATCAACACCTCATCGCCGGGGCCGAACAGGGCCTGGGCCATGTTGTAGAGTCCATGCTTACCGCCGCAACAGACCTGGATCTGATCGGGCTCATAGCTCCAACCCTTATCCTGGGCCAGCCTGCTGCCAATGGCTTCGCGCAACTCTGGAATACCCGGCACCGCAGTGTAGCGGGTGAACCCTTCGTCGATGGCCTTTTTCCCGGCCTCGCACACATGGGCCGGGGTATCAAAATCCGGCTCACCCACACTGAAGTTGAGGATATCAGCGCCCGCCGCCTTCAGGGCCTTGGCCTTGGCGTTCACGGCCAGAGTGGGAGAAGGCTTGATCTGCTTGACGCGTTGTGCAAGACTAATTTCCGCTTCCATTTTCTTTCCTTGTAATGGCGTTTGGTAAAAAGCTCCGACAATCATCCCCACGAAGCCAACTTAGTACAAAACAGTCTTCAGGGTCAAACCATTGGCAGGCGCAGTTGTCCCGGCCTGGCTCCGATCCCGGGCAGCCATGATCTTCTGAAAATCGAGGGGCGTCAACCGACCGCGGCCCACGGCAAACAGGGTGCCGACAATGTTGCGCACCATATGCCGCAAAAACCCATCCCCGGCGATGGTCAGTCGATACACAGCCGAGTCTGCCTCCTCGGCAAGGTCGGCGACAAAAATAGTCCGCACCGCGCCCCTACCACGGGAATTGGTCAGATCGCGGGAGCCAGCAGTCTCAAAACTGCTGAAATCACGGGTTCCAACCAGCATCGGCAAGCAGAGCCGCACAGCTTCACTGGCAAAAGGAACGCGCACCTGAGCGGCATACCGCCGCGCGCAGGGCGGCATGATCTCCGTGGCCATGAAGGTGTAAACATACACCTTGCCCGTGGCGTTATAGCGCGCATGAAAATCATGCGCAACATTTTCCGCGGTAAGCACCCGGATAGCCGCAGGCAGCATGCTGTTCAGGCCATTCACTAGGCCGGAAAGCGGAATGGCCGACTCGGTCTGAAAATGGGCCGCCATCCCCTCGGCATGCACCCCGGCATCGGTTCGGCCAGCAGCGTGGAGATTGACCTGCGCCTGGGTCAGGCGGGCAATGGCCTCTTCCACGACCTGCTGGATGCTGAGCTGCCCCACCTGCCTCTGCCAACCGGCATAGTCGGTACCATCATAGGCCAGGACAAGCTTGATGTTTCGCACGTATCTTTACGGAAAAAGGGGAACGATTCTAAGCCCGGTATTTTCCGGAAAGCCGCACATGAGATTCATGTTCTGCACGGCTTGCCCTGAGGCGCCCTTGACCACGTTGTCTATGACGGAAACGATGATAACCCGGCCGGTGCGGGGATCGAACTTGGTGCCGATATCACA
>JAPLJH010000026.1 GCA_026388695.1 Deltaproteobacteria bacterium
CCATCACCGGCCAGGCCCTGCGAGATGATTTTGGCGTGCCGCAGCCACGTTTGGCGGTGGCAGGCCTGAATCCCCATGCCGGGGAAGACGGGATGTTTGGCGATGAGGAACAACGGGTCATTGCCCCGGCTGTTGCGGCTGGCCGTCGGGCCGGTTGGCAGGTTGAGGGACCGTTTCCGCCGGACACGGTATTCAATAAGGCAGTGACCGGGCAATTTGACGCAGTGGTTTGTATGTACCACGATCAGGGCTTGATCCCCTTTAAGCTCCTGCATTTCAGCGACGGGGTAAATGTGACTTTGGGCCTGCCCATTGTCCGGACCTCGGTGGATCACGGCACGGCCTACGATATCGCGGGCAAGGGGTTGGCGGAGCCAACGAGCTTGGCTGCCGCAGTTGCCATGGCCGAGGCCATTGTGGCTAACAGACAAAAACTGAAAGTTGCCAGCGTTAAGCTGTAAGGGGCATTACGGGATGGGAAGAAAAGGATTGCTCATCGCCTTTGAAGGCATCGACGGGACCGGCAAGACCACCCAAATAGAGCTGTTGTCCGGGATTCTGCGCCAGCGGGGCTTGAGCGTGGTTGCGACCCGTGAGCCCACCGATGGGCAGTATGGCCGTAAAATCAGGCAGTTGTATAAGAATAGAAAAAGTGTTACCCCGGAAGAGGAGCTGGCTTTGTTCCTCGATGACCGGCGCGAGCATGTGGTGCAGGTTATCGCCCCGGCTTTGGCTGGCGGCAAGGTGGTGCTCACCGACCGGTACTATTATTCCACCGCAGCCTATCAGGGCGCGGCTGGGCAGGACCCGCAAAAAATCATTGCGGCAAATGAATTGTTTGCGCCGGTGCCGGATATGGTTATTATGCTTGAAGCGCCTGTGTCTCTTGGGGTACACCGGGTACAGAAGCTCCGGGGCGATACCCTGAACGATTTTGAACAGGAAGAGACCTTGGCCCGGGTGGCCAAAATTTTTGCCGAGATCAAGGGCGCCAATATCCGACGCATTGACGGAACCGGGGATGCCGATGCTGTGCATGCCCTGGTTATGCAGAACGTGGCTGAGCTTTTGTAAGCAGGAAAGGAATATGGATCATGAAAGTCTGGGCGGAAAAAATATGGGTTGGCGCAAGGGTCTGGGGGCTAGGGGGAAAAACTGTATGTTGAAGCGTCTGCTGATTGCCGGAGGCTTGGCCCTCTGTTGTCTGTCGTGTGCCCCGTCCCTTCGGGGGGTGCCTGGGCAGCCGCCCTTTGCCGCAGATCTTGAACCCTACGATGAAGCGGTGGACAGGGGTTGTTCCTATTTTAATTTTCTCTGGGGCAAATCGGCCGAGATTGAAGGGCGCTACGATGAGGCTATTTACGCCTACAAACAGGCCCTGGTTTGCGATCGGTTGGCTGGGCGTGTCATGCGTTCCCTGGCCGGGCTGCTTGTTAAAACCGGGCAACGGGAACAGGCCGTTGAATGGGTGAACCGGCTTGTCGCCCTGAATCCAAAAGATTCGGAAGCCCGTACAATCCTGGCCAATCTCTATAGCATCATGGAACGGTACGGGGAGGCGGCCGAGATTTATCAGGCGATCCTGGTCGATGATCCGCAAAATTTCAATGTTCGGCTGCTGTTGGGTGGGCTGTACGCCCGTTTGCACGATTATGACAAGGCGCGGCAGGTTCTGGAAAAACTGGCGGAGATCAACCCTGATTCCTATGCCGGGTACTATTATCTTGCCAAGCTCTACCAGGAGATGCGCCTGTTCGATAAGGCTGCGGAGGCCTTTGATAAAGCCTTGGCTCTCAACTGGTCGCCGTTGCTGGCCTATGAGGCTGCGGAATTGTATGAGCAGGAGAAACGGTACCCCGAGGCCATCGCCATCTACCGGCGGATTCTTGAAGAAGATGCCTCCGATGAAAGGGCCCGAAGCTTTTTAGCCAATGTCTATTTTCGCCAAGGTGAGATAGACAAGGCGCTCAAAGAGATGGAAAATCTGCGGGACATCTCGACCAACCCGGCCAAGGTCGAACTGGCCATCTGTCGGATTCTTCTTGATGCCGGGAGACGCCTTGATGCTGTTGTCCG
Source organism: Deltaproteobacteria bacterium (assembly GCA_026388695.1). GTDB lineage: Bacteria > Desulfobacterota > Desulfobulbia > Desulfobulbales > Desulfurivibrionaceae > Thiovibrio. Next base: position 2,077 of record JAPLJH010000026.1, read on the forward strand.
ATTGAACGCGATCCTCAAGAAAGATTCTCAGTCAGACGGCGCCAGGGCGCTGCTGATCCTAGCCTATTACCAGCAGGGCGATCGTGCAACCACCAAGAAACTTCTCAAGCAGGTGCGGCCGGTCAGTCCGGCCTATGAGGAGTCGGTTATCATGTTGGCCAGGATCATGCAGGAGGAAAAGGATTTTTCCGGAGCAGAGAAGGCCCTGCGGCAGGCCATGGCCGACAAGCACAACCGGCGGCTCAATTTTTATGTGGCCCTGGCAATGCTTTATGCAGGCCAGGACAAGAATGATAAGGCCCACGGGGTGTTTACTCAGGCCTTTGCCGATTTCCCAGGCAATGCGGAGGTGTATTACGAATATGCCCTTTTTCTTCACAAGCTCAATGACCTCTCCGGAGCCATGCACCAGATGGAAGAGGTGCTCAAACGGGAGCCGAAACATGCCAGGGCGCTGAATTATGTGGGCTATACCTGGGCCGAGGAGGGGCGCAATCTGGAAGAGGCCAAGGCCTATATCGAGCAAGCCGTCGCCCTGTTGCCAAAGGATGGCTTTGTTCGGGACAGTATGGGCTGGGTTTTTTACCGGCTGGGGGATTTTCCGGCTGCGGTTCGTGAACTGGAGCTGGCAGTGGCGCTGTCTTCCGATGATCCTACGATCTACGAGCATCTTGGCGATGCCTATCTGAAAAACAATGACAGCCCCAGGGCGTACAAGGCCTATTTGAAATCGCTGGAGCTCCATGAGGAGGCGGACAAGAAGGAAGCGGTTCGCCGCAAGCTTGAGGCCTTGTCTCCCAAGGACAGCCCGGCCGGCGAGGCAAAATGAATCGCAGTCTTTTGGGGGGGGTGTCGGGGGGGCTTGCCCTTTTTCTGCTGTTGAGTGGCGGATGCGCTACCCTGCCGACCACCCAGCCGCTTGCCCAATTGCACCAGCAACAAGCCGAGACCCTGTTCCGTGAGACCATGGCGCGGCAGCAGGAGTGCCCCTGCTGTTTTGATGCCCAGGCGCGGGTTTCGATAAAATCGCTGATGCAGAATGGCACGATCTCCGGCTTTGTCCAGGCCAAGGCTCCCTCGTTCTTGAAATTTACCGGCCTTAATCCCTTGGGCCAGCCCCTGCTGTTCTTGACCACGGACGGGACATTTTTTCGCTATGTCGCGGTGCCGGAAGCCAAGGGGTATGAGGGGCTGGTCACTGCTGCCGCTTTTAAGAAATATGCCCCCCAGGGTTTTGACCCGGCCCACGGTTTCTATTGGCTCGCAGGCAGATTGGCCCCAGAAAAGCTGCGGATTTTTTCCGTGGCCCAGGACCCGGAAGGGCAGGGCCTCTGGGTGGAGCTTGCCTACGCGGCTGATATTGCGGAGGGAAAGGCGTTTCGCCGCCATGTGCTGTTTGACCCGACTCAACAGGTGATCCTGCGGCATCTGGTTGCAGACCCTGATGGCCGGATCATGGTCGATGTTCGGTATGCCGACTATGCTAAAGCCTCCGAAGGCGGCTCAGACAACTGCCGACTGCCAGGGCTGATCAGGATTCACGCTAACCATAACGGCGCGATCATGGAGCTTGCCTTAGGGGATTGGCTGCCCGATGCCAGTTTCACAGCGAGTGATTTCCGGGTGGATATGCCGCCCGGCTTTCAGCTGGAGCCCGTTCAGTAAACAGTGGCTCTTCTGCTTTGGATTATGCCAACACTTAAACGATCAATCGACCACAACCGGTCGGTTTTGTTCAGGAATTGCAAATGAATGACGAGATAGACGCCCTGCTGCCGCAGGTAAGACAGCCCAGCAGGTACGGCGGTAACGAGCTGCATGTGGTGAAAAAGGATTGGGACGCCATTGCCCTCCATATGGTGCTGGCTTTCCCGGACCTCTATGAGCTCGGCATGTCCCACCAGGGCTTGCAGATTCTGTATCATATCGTCAATGCCAGGGAGAACATGCTGGCCGAGCGGGTCTATACCCCGGATCGCGATCTGGAGGAGCTGCTCCGCGTCCACCACTTGCCCCTGTTCTCCTTGGAGTCGCAGCGACCGGTGGCTGATTTTGATATCCTCGGCATCACCCTGCCCTACGAGCTCTGTTATACCAATATCCTCACCATTCTTGAGTTGGCCGGGCTGCCCTTCCGCAGTGCGGACCGGACCGGAGCGCATCCCCTGGTGATCGGCGGCGGGCCCTGTGCCTTCCACCCCGAACCGGTGGCGGATTTCTTTGACGCCATTCTCCTGGGAGACGGGGAAGAGGCTGTGCTGGAGATCGCCGAGGTCGTGCGCCTGGCCAAGGAAGGCGGAGAAGGGCGGCTGGCAGTTTTGCAGCGGCTCAGCCGGATCGATGGGGTGTATGTGCCTTCCTTTTTTGAACCGCGTTACGATGCGACCGGCAATTTTCTTGGGATGCAGACGCTTTTCGGCGATGGCTTGGTGCGACGTCGGATTCTTGCTGACCTTGAAGTCGCCACCATCGAACAGCCCCCCCTGGTGCCGCTTACCCGGATCGTCCATGACCGGCTCGGTCTGGAGATCGCCCGCGGTTGTACCCGGGGTTGTCGTTTCTGCCAGGCGGGCATGATCTACCGACCGGTGCGGGAACGCACCCCGGAGAAGATCTTTGCCATGGCCGAAAAAGGCATTGCCGAGGGCGGCTTTGAGGAGTTGGCCCTGCTGTCGCTCTCCACCGGCGATTATTCCTGTTTGAGCGAGCTGTTGGTGCGCTTGATGAACCGCTTTGCCAAGGAACATGTTTCCGTGTCCCTGCCGTCCTTACGGGTCGGCACCCTCACCCCGGCGATCATGGAGCAGATCAAGCGGGTGCGCAAGACCGGCTTTACCTTGGCCCCTGAGGCCGGTTCCGACCGGTTGCGCCGGGTGATCAACAAGGGGATCACCGAGGAAGACCTGATGGCCACGGCGGATGCGGCCTTTGGCTTGGGTTGGAAACTGATCAAGCTCTATTTCATGTTCGGCCTGCCCACGGAAACCGAGGAGGATGTGTCCGCGATTCCGGCCTTGGCCCAGAAGGTGTTGAAAGCCGGAAAAGGCGGCAATTGTCGGGTGAACGTGAGCGCCGCCACCTTTGTCCCCAAGCCCCATACCGTGTTTGAGCGGGAGCCGCAGCTTTCCATCGCCGAGGGCTATGCGCGCATGGATGCGGTTAAGAAACGGCTCTATGGCAAGAACTGCACCCTGAAACGCAATGATCCGCGGATGAGCTTTTTGGAAGGGGTTTTTTCCCGGGGCGACCGCCGTCTGGGCCGGTTACTGGAAGAGGCCTGGCAGCGGGGCGCCCGCATGGACGCCTGGTCCGAGCATTTTGATCTGAATCGCTGGCAGGAAGCCGCTGTTGCGTGCGGTCTGGAGCTTGAGGGGTATTTACGCCGACGGGGGGTGGACGAGCCTTTGCCTTGGCAGCACCTTCGCGTCGGGGTTCGAGATGATTTTTTTGCCGAGGAATACGCCAAGGCCCTGCGGGAAGAATATACCCCTGACTGTCGGGTGCATGGCTGCCAGCAATGCGGGGTTTGCGACCTGAAAACCCTCAAGCCCGTGGTACATCGCCGCAAGATCGAGGATGTCGGACCAGAGGCGGCTGTAAGTGAAGCGCCTTTAACGGAGGTCTCCCCGGCAAAACAAGCCATTCGTCCGCATTTTGTGTATAAGCTCACCTATTCCCGGCTGGGTAATGCCAGGCTGCTCAGCCATCTGGAGCTGCTCCAAGTCTTTTTTCGGGCCTTCAGTCGGGCCAAGCTGCCGCTGAACTTTTCCCAAGGGTTCAACCCGACCCCCAAGGTTTCCTTCAGCCCGGCCCTGCCCCTGGGGACGGAAAGTCTGGCAGAGGTAGTGCTCATCGATCTCTCGGAGCCGCTGGCCGATCTGGGCGCCTTTGTACCTGCAATGAACCGACAGCTTCCCGAGGGGCTGGTCGTGAGCCAGGCTGTGCTGGCAGGCAAGGAACATACGGGCACCATGGTCACCACCTATCATCTTCGCTTGCCGTCGTTGCCTGCCCAGGCGGAGCTGGACCGGGTCATGGCCCAGGAAAGTCTGCCGGTGGTGGTTCTGCGCAAGGGCTTGGAGCGGCAGCTCGATCTGCGGCCCCTATTGCATAGCCTGCGTCTGACCCCGGAGGGCCAGCTGGAGCTGTTGTTATTCAATGCGCCCGGACAGCCGGGCGGCAAGCCGGTGGAGGTGGCCGCCAAGCTTTTCGGGCTGCCCGAAGAAGAGATTCGCCGGGCTAGGGTTTTGAAGGTGGCAAGCGAGCCGTATCTGGCAAATGAAAAGTGAAGCGTTGATCGTCTCACAATCAATCAATCAATCTATCTTTCTGGTGAAGTCATGTCTACCGAACTGCTGATCAACGCCACACCCTATGAGATCCGGATTGCCCTGGTGGAACATGGCAATCTGGTGGAGTTTTACTTGGAGCAGCCTCGGGAGAAGGGGCTGGTGGGCAACATCTACCGGGGCAAGGTGGTCCGGGTTCTCTCCGGCATGCAGGCTGCTTTTGTGGACATCGGCTTGGACCGAACCGGGTTTCTCTATGTGGATGATGTCCATATCACCACCGACGATTTTGAGAAGCGTCTGTCGAAAAGCGACCGGCCTGAGGACTGTGGCGGCGGTTGTTGCGGCAACGAGACTCCGGATTCCCTTTGTCGGCGGACGCCCGGCCTGAATATCGGCGATCTCTTGACCGAGGGGCAGGATATCCTGGTGCAGATCTGCAAGGAGCCCCTGGGCACCAAGGGGGCCAGACTGACCTGTAATATTACCCTGCCCTGTCGGAACCTGGTTTTCATGCCCATGACCGATCATATCGGGATTTCGCGCAAGATCGAAGACGAAACCGTGCGCAAGCAGCTCCGGCAGGACATTGAAACCCTGCGCCCGGCCGGCACCGGCTTCATCGTGCGGACTGTGGCCGAGAACGCCACCAACGAGGATCTTGAGGCGGATATGGAATTTCTTCTCCATACCTGGGGGGAGATTCAGGATATCGCTGCCAAGGCCGCGGTTCCGAGTCTGGTGTATGAGGATTTGGATATCACCCTCCGGGTGGTGCGCGATATCTTTTCTCCAGAGGTGGAGCGGGTTGTGGTCGATGACCAGAAAACCTTCAACCGAGTGCAGCATTTTGTGGAAACCTTTGCCCCGAAGCTCCAGGGCAGGGTGCATTTCTCGGACAGCCCGATTCCCCTGTTTGACGCCCATGGCGTCGAGATGGATGTCAACCGGGCGCTGGATAAAAAGATTTGGCTCCGCTGCGGCGGGTACATCATTATCGAAACCACCGAGGCCCTGACGGTTATCGACGTGAACACCGGCCGGTATGTCGGGAAAAGCGGTCTGGAGGAAACCATCTTCAAGACCAATATGGAGGCGGTGAAGGAGATCGCCTATCAGCTCAGGCTGCGCAATATCGGCGGCATCATCATTGTCGACTTCATCGATATGGAAGAGGAAATCCATCGGGATGAGGTCTTTTCCGCCTTCAAGGAGGCGGCAAAAAAGGATAAGAGCCGGATCAACATCCTCAGGGTTTCCGAGTTCGGCCTGGTGCAGATGACCCGCAAGCGCAACCGGGAGGACCTGCGGCACATGATGTGTGAGCCCTGCCTCTACTGCCACGGCGACGGCATGTTGAAGTCGGGCCGGACCATCTGCTATGAGATATTCCGTAAGGTGGAGCGCGAGGCGAGAAAGGCCTCGGCCGACAATGTCGTCCTCAAGGTACACCCGAGGGTGGCGGCCATGATGCTCAAGGAGGAGGCGGCAACCATTGACTACCTCCAGGGCTCCACGGGCAAGCAGATCATCATTGAGCCGGTCCGAGAGGTTCATATCGAAAAATACGAGATCCTCTGGGGCAGGGAATAAACGCTCAGGCCGCAGACTGATAAAAGAGTGACGCAGGGACGGGTTTTGCTGGAATATGGGAATATTCTTGCTTGACAATGTAGCCCTGTATGGTATTAAGATCGGTTTCACGCACCAGGCGAGATTGGGCCGAAAAGTCGGTTTTGTCCGGTGGTTTTCGGCAGCAATCGAGACCATCGAGGTGTGGGTCAAAAAGAAGTGTTGTTCACCGAGTCGGCTGGCATCAGCCGTTTATCTGTTGAAGAGTTCAGTTGTTGGAGGAATTATGTACGCAATCATTCGTACCGGCGGTAAACAGTATCAGGTTTCACCTGGCGAACTCATTGCCGATGGAGAAGAGGTCAAGATCGGCCAGCCCGTTCTTGACGGGGCCAAGGTCATGGCCTGCATCATAGAGCAGGATAAGTCCAAGAAGGTTCTGATCTTCAAGAAGAGACGCCGTAAGGCCTATCGCGTGAAAACTGGTCATCGCCAGCCCTTTACCTCCCTTGAGATCAAGGAAATTTCTGCCTAAACAAGGTTGAAAACGGTGTGGGCAGTGGAAAAAACAACTGATGGGAGTGTGAAACACCATCAGAATTGAAACACACGAGGTGTTATTGTGGCACATAAGAAAGCGGGCGGTAGCTCAAAAAACGGTCGTGACAGTAACTCGCAACGGCGAGGGGTAAAAAAATTCGGTGGGCAGATTGTTCGGGCCGGAAATATCCTGGTTCGCCAGGTTGGCACCGTAATCCATCCCGGCAAGAATGTTGGCTGTGGGCGAGATTACACCCTCTTTGCCAAGATTGACGGTGTTGTGAAATACGAAGAATTTGGCCGTGACAGAAAACGGGTCAGCATCTACCCGGTTGAAGCCAAGGTTGAGATAGCAGCGTAAGGAGTCGTAACGGTGCGGCTGTCCTGGCGTTAGCCCGGAAAGCACTGTTTGTTTTGTGACGGCTTCTCAATAGTGTGTGCTCGCTGCTGCGTTTGCACTGTACTGTGCCGCAGCAGTCTCCGGCAGCAATCTTTTACTGGCGGCGACGATGGCGTTTATCGATGAAGCAAAGTTCTTTGTCAAAGCCGGCGACGGCGGCAATGGGTGTTTGAGTTTCCGACGGGAAAAATTTGTTCCCAAAGGCGGCCCCGACGGGGGTGATGGCGGCGATGGGGGTTCGGTCACGATCGAGGCCTCCCGCAAGCTTGCCTCTCTTCTTGACTTTCGTTTTAAATCCCACTTTATCGCGCAGAATGGCACACCCGGCCGGGGCAAACGGATGTATGGCCGCAAGGGGGAGGATTTCACCTTGTACGTTCCCTTGGGATCCATCCTCAAGGATGCGGAAACCGGAGAGGTACTGGCTGAACTGCTGTACGAGGGCGACCGTTTTCTCGCCGCCCGTGGCGGCGAGGGCGGCAAGGGCAATGTTCATTTTGCCTCGGCCCAGAACCGGGCGCCCCGCATTGCCACTCCGGGCCAAGACGGCGAGGAGCACTGGCTGCGCATCGAGTTGAAGCTGTTGGCGGATATCGGCCTGGTCGGTCTGCCAAATGCCGGGAAATCAACGCTGCTTTCTAAGCTGTCTGCCGCTAACCCCAAGGTGGCGCCCTATCCCTTCACCACCCTTGAGCCGCAGCTTGGCGTTATGCATCTTGCCAACTACGACGACTGCATTATTGCCGATATTCCTGGGTTGATCGAGGGCGCACATACCGGGGCCGGGCTTGGTCATAAGTTTCTGCGCCATGTCGAACGCACCCATATCCTCCTCCATGTTATTGACGCCTCGTCCGCCGATGAGCAGCCGCTTGAGGAATACCGCATCCTGGAGAATGAGTTGCGCGTTTATAACGAAGAGTTGATGGACCGGCAGCGTCTGGTGGTGCTCAACAAGATTGATCTGCTGGAAGACGATGAACGCCTTGCTGCCTTGCAGGAGCTATTTTTTAAAGCGGAGGGGATCAAGCCCCTTGTTATTTCCGCGCTTACCGGGCAGGGGCTTGCGCAGTTGCAGGAAATATTGGGCGAGATGCTGGAGATACGAAAGATGGAATTGCAAAAAGCCCATCCCACTGATGCAGATGAATAAGTAAACAGTTGCGCCGCAACGCAGTAGATTAGTTTCTTTGCGACGCCGTTAAGAGAGGCGTGATGACCACAGCGATGGAGCATGACGAAGACCTGGCCCTGCGACGGAGGTTTCTGGACCGGGCCAAAAGGGTAGTGATAAAGGTGGGCAGCGCCGTGCTCACCACCGGAGAAGGCTTGAACTTGCCGGTGCTGGACAATCTGGCCAAGGAAATCTGTGCCCTGAAGCAGAGTGGTCGGCAGGTGATTCTGGTCAGTTCCGGTGCCGTTGCGGCTGGCCGAGGGAAAATGGCCCTTGGCGATCGAGCCCTGACCCTGCGGGAAAAACAGGCTGCCGCCGCCATTGGGCAGAGCAGTCTGATGCGCTCCTACGAGAAGATCTTCGAGCAACTCGGCCAGAAGGTGGCTCAGGTGCTGCTTACCCACGACGCCCTGTCCCATCGGGACCGGTATCTCAATGTCCGCAACACCCTCTTTACCCTGCTGGATTGGGGCCTGGTCCCCATCATCAACGAAAACGATACGGTTTCTGTCGAAGAGTTGCGCTTTGGCGACAATGATGCCTTGGGCGCCATGGTCACCAACCTCACCGAGGCGGATATCTTTGTCTGCTTGACCGATGTCTCCGGCCTGTTCTCCGCCAACCCGCTCACTAATCCCGAAGCCAAGCCGGTTTATACCGTAGCCAAGATCGACAGCGCGGTGCAGGCCATGGTGGGCAAGGTGCACAGCGGCGTGGGCACCGGCGGCATGGGGAGCAAGGTCAAGGCCGCCAAGATGGTGGCGGCGCGGGGCGGCTGTTGCTTCATCGGGCCGGGCCGTGAGCCGGACACCATCTCCCGGCTTTTTGCCGGGGAGCTGGTTGGCACTTTCTTTTTGCCCCAGGCGGAAAAATTGGCAAGCCGCAAGCACTGGATCGCCTATACCCTGCGGCCGCAAGGTTTTCTGGTTCTTGATGCCGGAGCCTGCAAGGCCGTGTTGCAAGGGGGCAAAAGCCTGCTTCCGTCGGGGATTATTGAGGTTCGGGGCAAATTCGGCATCGGGGCGCCGGTCCATTGCCTGAATGAACAGGGTGAACCCCTGGCTGCCGGGTTGGTCAACTACGCCTCCGGCGATATCGATAGGATCAAGGGCGTGAAAACGAGCCAGATCGAACAGGTGCTGGAGCGGGCCAAAGACAGCGATGAGGTAATCCACCGCGATAATTTGGTAATCCTGTAACTGTCCAGCAGCACCACATCTGCTTTGTCATCGGTCGGCTCATGTGCAATAGCACATTTCGCCGGCCTCTTCCGTGCATCTGCGGCACTGCTGAACAGTTACAGCTCTGGGCCATCTTGAGTTTACGCTATAATACAACAGAACATGAGGTATAGGAGTAGAACATGTCCATCCAGGAAACAATCAAACAGATGGCAATGGCGGCCAAAAAGGCCTCCCGCAACATGGCCAATCTTTCCACCACGGCCAAGAACAATGCCCTGCTGAAGATGGCAGAGGCGCTTCTTGCCCAGAAATCTTATATCCAACAAGAGAATGAAAAGGATCTGGTCGCGGGCCGCGCCAAGGGGCTGTCCGCAGCCATGCTCGACCGGTTGGCCCTCACCGACAAGGTGATCGACAGCATGGTTGCAGGCCTGCGCGAGGTTGCCGCCCTGCCTGATCCGGTGGGTGAGATCGACGAGATGGGCAAACAGCCTTCCGGCATCACCGTTGGTCGGATGCGCATCCCTTTGGGGGTTATCGGCATGATCTACGAGTCGCGGCCCAATGTGACCGTGGATGCGGCGGCTCTTTGCCTCAAGGCTGGCAATGCTATTCTCTTGCGGGGCGGCTCCGAGGCCATCCATTCCAATCTGGCCCTGGCCAAGGTGTTGCAGGAGACACTGGCTTCGGAACACATCGAGGCTGCGGCTGTGCAAGTGATCCCGGTCACGGACCGCGAGGCGGTTACGGCCATGCTCGCTCTTGATGAGCAGATCGACCTGATCATCCCTAGGGGCGGCGAGAGCTTGATCCGTTTCGTGGCCGAGAACTCCCGCATTCCGGTGCTCAAGCATTACAAGGGTGTGTGCCATGTCTTTGTCGATGCGGATGCGGATTTGGACATGGCGGTGAACATCGTGATGAACGGCAAGGTGCAGCGGCCTGGGGTGTGCAACGCCTTGGAGGCTCTGTTGGTGCATAAGGATATTGCCGCCGAATTTCTGTCCAAGGTTTGGGCCGAGTTGAAAAAGGCCGGAGTCGAGCTGCGGGGCTGCCCGCAGGCCAAGGCGATTCTGCCGGATATCACTGCCGCTCTGCCCACGGATTACGGCATGGAGTTTCTCGATCTGATCTTGGCGGTGCGGGTGGTTGCTGATCTGGATGCGGCCATGGATCATATTGTTCAGTACGGTTCTCAGCACACCGAGGTGATTGTCACCAACAGCTATGCCAATGGGCAGCGGTTTCTCCGTGAGGTGGATGCCTCGGCGGTCATGATTAATGCCTCCACCCGGTTCACCGATGGCGGCCAGTTCGGCCTGGGTGCAGAGATTGGCATCAGCACCACCAAGCTGCACGCTTACGGTCCCATGGGTCTCAAAGAGCTGACCACCAGGAAGTTCATCGTCTACGGAGACGGCCAGGTTCGCGCTTAAGCAGGATTCCGGAGAGAGCAGGGTGGAACTTCCCCACAACCTCGGCACATGGGTCGGCATCTTGGGTGGCACCTTTGATCCGGTGCATAACGGCCATCTTGCTGTTGCCGAAGCGGTCCGGCAGGCGCTGGCTCTTTCGAGTATCTTGTTTGTTCCCGCGTTTCTGCCGCCTCACAAGCTAACCTATGGCATCTCCGCCTTTCAGCACCGGGCGGCCATGCTGGACTTGGCGGTTGCCGACAGGCCCGGTTGTTTCGTTTCCCGTCTGGAGGCGGAACGCGAGGGGCCATCCTACAGCATTGACACCCTGCACACTTTGGCTCATGGCTTTGGTAAGGATGTTCGCCTGTTTTTCATCATCGGCATGGATGCCTTTGCCGAGGTTTTTACCTGGAAAGAGCAAGGACAACTCCTCGATCATGCCAGTTTTGTGGTGGTAGGAAGACCGGATCACTGTAGGCAATCGTGCGGGCAAACCGTGGCGGCGAATTTCCCCGGCTATGCCTTTGTCGAGGCCCTTGGGTGCTGGCAGGGAACGCCAGACCAGGGTGCAATCCATCCTGTAGCCATGCCGCCGGTGAAAGTCTCTTCCACCGAAATCCGGGAAGTGGTCAGGCTGGGCGGGCCAATCGGTGATCTTGTTCCTGCGGCGGTGGCGGACTACATCGAAGTCCATGGGCTGTATCGGTAAAACGGCTCTCTCATAGCGCAGTCTTGGCAGAGAAGACCGCTTCCTCTTCCGGTGTAGCTCTGGTCAGGGTGGTCAGATAGCGGGCGCCCTTTTCGATCTGGTCGGCAATGCGCCGGACATCGCTCATCAGGTCGATGAGCGACACCATCAGCCCCACCGGCAGCAGGTTCTTGGTTCCGGCCTTGAGCAGGCTCGACTTGAGATGCCGGTACATCTCCTCGGTTTCCTTGAACAACGCGGCGCACTCCTCTGGCGTATAGTCCTTTCGGGCCACATCGCTCATCTCCAGCAATTTCACCACCTGTTGTTTGTATTCGCCTATTTCCTGGGCCAGGGCTGTATCCTCAACCGGGCGGCTATGCTGTTGCATTTTGGCGACCCGCAGGGAGACGTCGGCAATCTCCCGGTAATAGCTGGTCACTCGCAGGGCGTTGGGGAGCACATGGTCGAGCTCCTCCGGCAGGCTGCCTCGCCGAACCAGATTGATGAAGTTTCCCACCTCGATCTCCAGTTTGAGCAGGATGCGGCGGTCGGCGTCAAGCTGGATGCTGGGGCCTGCTTCACTGCTCATGGCTCCCTTGGCCATGCGACGGGCAATGTTGCCGATCCGTTCGATCTCCTTGGCCAGGGCGTGGAAGGCCAGCACCGGGGTGGCGGCGATATTGCGGTCCAGATAGAGGGGGCGGGCTTCGTCTTCTTCGTGGGAGCGGAACCAGCCCTTGAGTTGCTTGACCAGAAGCCGGGTGAACGGCCAGATCAGGCAGACCCCCAGGATGTTCACCGAGGTGTGGAACAGGGCCAGGAGGATGGTGGCGTTGGCGGGGAGATGAAGAAGCTCCGGAAAGACCAGCAGGGCATGGAGGAGGAAGGGCAGCAGGAGCAGGGCCACGGCCCCGGTGGCCAGATTGAAGATGACATGGGCCGCTGCCACCCGTTTGGCATTGGGGGTGGCGCCCAGCGCAGCCAAGGCGGCGGTGGAGGTCGAGCCGATGTTGGCGCCGATGACCATGGAGGCGCCGGAGTCCAGGGGGATAAGGCCGCCCGCCGCGGCGGTGAGGGTGATCACCATGGTGGCGCTCGATGACTGCATGATCACCGTAAGCAGGAGGCCAATGGCCAGAAAGGCGAGATGACTCAGGATGCCGCCGCCCAGGATTGCAGGCATGCCGAGTCCGCTTTCGGCAAAGGTGGTGCGCAACAGGTCGATTCCGGTGAAAAAAACGCCGAAACCGGCCAGCGTCTCGCCCAACGCCTCATAGCGGCGATTGCCTCGGTTGAGCCGCAGGAGCATGCCAAGGCCGATGAGCGGCAGGGCCACGAGTTTTATGGCACCCTGAAAATCGGTCAGGCTTACCAGCCAGCCGATCATGGTGTGCCCGATATTGCTGCCGTACACGACGGTGATGGCCTGCATCAGATCCATGAGCCCGGCATTGACAAAGCCGATAGTGGCCACGGTCACCGCGCCGGAAGATTGCACCAGAGAGGTAATCAGGGCGCCGGAGAGGATGCCCCTGAGCGGGGTCGAGGTGGAGCGCTCCAGGATGGTGCGCAGGGCGTTGCCTGCGGCAATCTTGAGGCCTTCGGTCATGAGCTGCATCCCGAGCAGGAAGAGGCCGATGCCCCCGATAAAACTGCCAAGGATGGAAAGATGCATGGTGCAGGCTCCTTTAGTATTTTTGTCATAATACCTGGTGTCTGCGGTATAGGCAATTGCTTGATGATATTGAAAATATTTCCGGCATATCGGCTGGCGGGATCGTTAGGGAGCTTTTTAATTGGTGAGAGGGGCGGGTTTTCTGTATGATGAAGACAGGTGTGCTGTGTGTCGTAGCGCGCACGGCCACTTATAAAAATGTGAGGGCGACAACCATGCACAACCGGCGAAGCAGCGGCGTCCTTCTGCATCTCACCTCCCTGCCAGGGCCTTTTGGTATTGGCACCCTTGGCAAGTCCGCCTTCGAGTTCATCGATTTTTTAAGGGCATCCGGGCAAACCCATTGGCAGATTTTGCCCTATGGCCCGGTGAGCGGCATCTTTGACAATTCGCCCTATATGAGTCTGTCCGCCTTTGCTGGCAATCCATTGCTCATCGATCCTGCGCAGCTTGTGGGGGCAGGTTTTCTTCGGCGTGAGCAGGTGGAAATCTCGCACAATTTTTCCGAGTACCTGGTCGATTTCGCCGCTGTTCTTGCCTTCAATGAAAAGATTCTGGAGCTTGCTTTTTTGGAGTTTCGGCTGGCCGGTGACTCGACGGCTTTCGCGACATTCTGTCACTCAATGCCCTGGCTTGACGACTATGCGCTTTTTATGGCGTTGCGGGAAGAATTTGAGGCGGCGCCATGGTTTTCATGGCCGACAGACCTTGCCCGCCGCAAGCCAGAGGCCCTTGCCCAATGGCGCAAAACCCTGGCGGAACGTATCCTTTTTCATAAATTTGTTCAGTTCTGCTTTTTTGTCCAATGGCAGATCTTTTGGGATTACGCCCATAGTCATGGCGTAAGGATCATCGGCGATATCCCCATCTATGTGGCCCTGGACAGCGCCGATGTTTGGGCGCACCAGGACTGTTTTGTTCTTGATCCTACAACCGGGCAGCCAACCCATGTGGCAGGCGTACCCCCTGATTATTTTAGCGAAACCGGGCAACGCTGGGGAAATCCGCTCTTCAAATGGTACAGCGATCAGGGGGGAATGAATGCGGCCTTGCTCGGCTGGTGGGGGCAGCGGTTTCGTCATATCTGCCAGACGGTGGATGTGGTCCGTATCGATCATTTCCGCGGTTTTGAAGCATACTGGCAGATTCCGGTCGCCGAGGAGACCGCGGTCAATGGGAAGTGGGTCAAAGGGCCAGGCCTGGCATTTTTTTCCGAAATGAAAAAGCATTTGGGTGAGCTGCCGATCATCGCCGAAGATCTGGGGGTTATTACGCCGGATGTAGAGTTGCTCCGTGACACCTTTGGTTTTCCTGGCATGAAGGTGTTGCAATTCGCCTTTGACTCTGACGAGCACAACGCCTATCTGCCGCATAACTACACCACAATAAACTGCGTGGTCTATACCGGCACCCATGATAACGATACGACCCTGGGTTGGTATTTCAGCAATACGGTTATGCAGGCCAGTAAGACCAAGGCCTTACGCTATGCCCATAGCCAGACAGGCAGCCCCATTCATTGGGATTTTATTCGCATGGCCTATGCCTCTGTTGCCGATTTGGCAATTGTGCCGCTTCAGGATATTCTGGGGTTTGGCAGCGATTGCCGGATGAATACCCCCGGGACCTCGGAGGGGAACTGGTGCTGGCGTTGCGCAGCCAGATTTTTAAATGCCGAAACAGCGCGGGCCTTGCGGGATGAGGTGCTGTTTTATAACCGGTTGCCGAGCCCTGTTACCAGCTCTTGTAAAACGGAGAAATGAGATGAAGGTTCTGGCCTTGAGCGGGAGTCCGAGAAAAAAAGGAAATACCGAGACCCTGCTTCGCGCTGTGCTGAAAGGAGTTGAGGCGGCGGGGGGCGAGGTCGAATTGCTTCGCCTGTATGATCTGCGGATTCAGCCGTGTATCGGTTGTGGTGGTTGCGACAAGACCGGGGGATGCGTGCTGGAAGACGACATGCAGGAGTTGTATCCGAAGATCCTCTCCTCCCAGCGGGTGATTCTTGCCTCCCCCATCTATTTTTACGGAATCACCGCCCAGGCCAAGGCCTTTGTTGATCGCTGCCAGGCCCTATGGAACAGAAAGCGCCTCCAGGCTGAAAAAGGCGAGTGGCGTAAGGACCCCACCCGTAAAGGTTTTTTGGTGGCGGTGTCCGCCACCCATGGGGAAAAGGTTTTCGATGGGGCGATTCTTACCGCCAAGTACGCCTTTGACGCCATGGGCATGGGCTATGGCGGGGAGTTTGTGGTCAAGGGCATGGATGGTCGCGGGGCCATGGCAAAGGATGAGGCCACCCTGGCGCTGGCGGAGCAGGCGGGCAGAAAATTTATGGATTGAAACAGGATGGTTGCGGGGTTTTTTCCCTGTGGGGTGAGCGGGGGAGAGGAATTAAAGATTGACAAACTTCCTTTCATCATTTAAAAAATGGCGCACAGCATGGCCCCTTCGTCTAGCGGTCTAGGACGCTGGCCTCTCACGCCGGTAACACGGGTTCGAGTCCCGTAGGGGTCACCAAGTGAGAAACATAGGGAAATCAAGCAATTAGGCTTGGTTTCCCTTTTGTTTTTTGGTGTTTTTGGTGGGTGTTTCAATGGCAGATAATGGCAAAATAATGGCAAAACATGGTAGTTGAATGGCAAAATAATGGCACTTTGAAATTGGCCTAAAACAACCTCATGTTCCCACCCCAGCCATCCTCGCAACTCCTGATGATCAGCTCGGTGCTTTCTTTCCGTTTGTCCTGCCCGTTGCTGCATGAATACTTGATGCCAATCTCCCGCATCGGTAGCCCTTTAAACGCCAGGCGCATCTCGGGGCAGTCATTCACTGTGATCAACATCTTGCCTTTGATCGTCCTGGCCATCTCGGCCATGCGCTCATACTGCTCCAGCCCGAACGCCACCCCGTAGCCTGCCAGTCCGTAATACGGTGGGTCGCAGAAAAACAGGGTGTGGGATCGGTCATATCTGCGTACGCATTCTGCCCAATCCAGCGACTCAATATAGGCCCCGGACAGTCTCAGGTGGGCGTGGCTCAGTTCCTCCTCGATGCGCAGGATGTTGAGTTTTGGTCCGCCAGTGGTGGCATAGCCAAAAGTCTGATTCTCCACATGGCCACCAAAGCAATTCTTTTGCAGGTAATAGAACCGGGCGGCGCGTTGGATGTCGGTGAGTGTTTCAGGCTGTGTGATCTGGTGCCACTCGAATATCTTGCGGCTGGTCAGCGCCCACTTGAACTGGCGGACAAATTCTTCCAGGTGGTGCTGGACAACCCGATACAGGTTGGTGATGTCACCGTTGATATCGTTGAGGACTTCCGCATCCACCGGGGCCTTGCGGAAAAACAATGCCGCGCCTCCTGCGAATGGCTCGACATAGCACTGATGATCTCTGGGGAATAACGGCAGCAATTCATCGGCGAGCCTGTTTTTGCCGCCGATCCATGGGATGATAGACATTTTGCCCCTTTACTTCTGGGCAGGCAATATGCTAGGTTCCGAAGCGCTGCACAACAGCATCGGGACAAAAGCAGGTAAGCCTGCGGGCCTCCATTCCGTGTTGCTGCACGGGTGGATGGTTTGGGGGCTGTTTTCGCAGCCCCCTGTCCCGTCCTTTGCTACCCTATGCCTTCTTGAAAGCCCCTGTGGCGTTCATGGTGCCGACTACAATGCCGATGGCCCTCTGCACCACCGGCAGCATTTCCTTGGCGCCTTCCCCTGTTGCCTCAACGATCTGGAGCACCATATCGGTTTTGGCTTTGCCCTGGCCGCTCATGGGGATTGCCTCCTCAATGGAGCGAATCGCTGCGATGAGGGTGGGGATCAGGGACAGGATTGCGATGATTGTCTGTAGCATTATCTTTCTCCGTACAGGTTATGGTGATAAAGGCTGTCGCCAGCCAGGTAAAGTCAGTCACCGACTCCGGTAGCTGGCTCAGTTTCAGGCTTGGATGGCAGGCCCACTCGCTTGCTGGTGGCTGCCGTGAAAAAGGTATTGAGCAGGCCGAGCACAACAGCAATGCCGCCGGCAAG